>NZ_BCBQ01000100.1:0-20200 GCF_001320885.1 Pseudomonas sp. NBRC 111140 | reverse complement strand
AACCGGCGTGTCACCAACAAAAGCGACGGCACCCACTTCTTTGGCAAGTACCCGGATATCCCGGCCAGGCCGGCTCACCCGTGGCTGCGCCCATCTATCCAGGTCAACCGGGAGTTTGTCATGGCTGACATCAGGGCCGCCGTGAGCCGCACGTTGCGCAAGGCAAGTCAGGGGGTAGGTAATGGCTGATCCATCACTGGCCCTGCAGGAGGCGATCTTCGCCAGACTTCAGGCCGAAGTCAGCTGTCCGATCTACGACGGCGCGCCGCTGAACGCCGACATGCCGTATGTCTCAATCGATCGGGAGGTATCAGTCAACAGCAGCCCGATCTCGGGCCGCAAGCGCGAAACTCGCCTGCTCTACCTGTCGGTCTGGTCGGACGCTGTGGGCCAGGCCGAGGTAAAGCGCATCAACGGCGAAGTCATTGCTGCGCTGGACGAGCGCCGCCTGCCGCTAGAAGTGGGGCGTGCCGTTTCCGTACGAGTCGAGCAGGCCGACGCCCAGCGTGATGCCGATGGCATCACTTACCAGGGTTCTATCACCGTCCGCGTGATCACCACCCACTGAACCACATACCGGCCGCGCCGCGGCTTTTATCCAATGTGCCTTTGGAGGAACACCCATGGCCGACGACAACCTCAATACAGCCGCCGGCTGCCGCTTCTTCATCGGCGGCAAGACTGGCGCAGACACCGAAACCGAGTACAAGGCCGACACATACGTCGAAGTGGGCGAGATCGAGGACTTGGGCGAGTTCGGCGACACCTTCAGCAGCGTGAACTTCACCTCGCTGAAAGACGGCCGCGTGCGGAAGTACAAGGGCACTGCCGACGCTGGTGACCTGACGCTGACCGTAGGCCTGGACAATGGCGATGCTGGCCAGAAGGCGGTCAAGACGGCGCACAAGGATCGCAGCAAGGGCGATTACAACATCAAGATCACCCTCAACGACGGCGACCCGGATGCCTCCCCGGCGATCAGCCCGACCACGTTCTACATGCGCGGGAAGGTGATGAACAACACCGTGGCGCCTGGCGCTGCTGACAACGTGGTCCGTCGCAACGTTACCATCGGCATCAACTCGGATATCCTCGAGCTGCTGCCGGCGCCGGTCACCCCATAACACCCGGGGCTTCGGCCCCGGCAACACAGGACTTGATCCATGAACAATACGTTGCACGGTACCGTCACCGTGAAACTGGGTGACGAAGAGTTCACCCTCCAGCCCACCCTCAAGGCTGTTCGCGCAATCGAGAGCCGCTTTGGAGGCCTGCGCGGGGCATCGCAGACGATCAATGCCCTGAGCGTGGAGGGCTGCGCGATTATCCTCGCCGCTGGTGCCGGCCTGGAGGGGAAGTCGGCTGAGGCTTTGACCGAGAAGGTTTGGCAGGCCGGGGTGCTGGAGGTTTCGACGCAGCTAAACGCGTACATCGTGGCGCTCTATAACCCTCGCGGCGTCGAAAAGGGAAAGGATCAAGCCGGGACGGCGTGAGCGCCGTTGAGGACGGAAGTTACGTCGACCGGCTGTTCTCGATCGCGACAGGCTGGCTTGGATGGTCACCCGACACTGCGTGGCGCACTCCATTGCCTGAGCTGTTCATGGCGATGGATGCCAGGGTTGAGTGGGCGCAAATGACGAACCCCTTTGGCGCTGGCAAGTCGGTCGGGCAGCCGGAGAAGCCTAAACCTACTACTGTGGCAGATAAGCTGCGGCAGGTATTAACGGGCAGAAAGGCTGCTTGAGTTGGTAGCGGGAGTTATCCTATACCCCGATTTGAATTGGGGATGGATCCATGCAGCTACTTATCCTACTAGCGCTTCTAGTAATCATCGTCCTGATCGCTCCCTGGATGTTGGGGGTAATCGCGACTGTCGTGGTAGCCGGAGGGGCGGCTTTTTTTATCTTTTGTCTCGGAGCTGCCATCGTTCTCGTTATCGCAGCTCTTATGCTGCGATACCTGAATGACCCGGTAAAGCAACAAGAGCGCCTCGAAAAGAGAGCCAGAAAAGTTGCCGATGCCGCGAACCGAGCCAATAGAAGGCCCGATTGATATGCGAATTCAATGTTCTTGAGCCCGGCGATGCCGGGTTTTTTATTGCCTGGAGATCGGCATGGCAGATTCAGACATCCAGGGGATGCTGGTCCGTATTGAAGCGACCACTGCTCAGCTTCGCTCTGAAATCGCGAGAGCTGAGTCCACTGTTGCCCAAGGTGCCACGGCGATAGACCGCGGCCTTGCTCGAATTGACGAGAGCTTTGATCGGGCGGGGGAGAGCGCCCAGAGTGCAGGCGCACTGATCAAGAATGCTCTTGCCGTGGCGGTGGGCGCTGCCTCAGTTCGTTCCATTATCGATGTCGCCGACTCCTACTCACAGATGTCGGATCGAATGGGGCTCGCGACCTCCAGCGTTAACGAATACAACCTGGTGCAGGACAGGTTGCTAGATACGGCCAAGCGCACTTATCGCCCCCTGAATGAAGCCCAAGAGCTGTACATCCGGACGGCAGACAGCCTCAAGTCCATGGGGTACAACACCAGCGAAGCGCTGGATGTGATGGACAGTTTCAGCTTCCTGCTTGTGACAAACTCGGCCAGCACTGACAAAGCAGCCTCTGCGATCGATGCATATTCCAAAGCGCTGCAGACCGGTAAGGTCGAGGCAGATGGTTGGCAGTCGATCCTAGCGGCGATGCCGACCATCGTAGACACCCTAGCCAAAGCGACCGGCAAGAGTGCTGAGGAGATCCGCTCTCTCGGTGCAGTAGGCCAGCTCAGTCTGGATGTCCTCACCGAGGGCTTGCAGAAGTCGGCACAGGCAAACGGTGAACTGGCCGACAGCATGGGCGTAGCGGTTCGTGATGCACTGCAGAATTTAAGCAACGCTTTCTCCGTCTACATTGGTCGCCTGAATGAGACCACTGACGGAACGGGGGTTCTGGCCCAGGGCATCAGTGTCATCGGAGATAACTTCGAATCGCTTGCCAACGTCGCTGGTGTTGTAGCTGTGGGGGCGCTTGCGGGGTACGCCCGAAGTCTGGCGGGCAGTGCCGCAGCGTCACTTGCGGCGACTAGGAGCGCTATCTCGGACGCCATCGCACGGAAGGCCCAGGCGACCGCTGTGTTTCTTGCTGCGCAGGCTGAGCAGCAGAAGGCTCAGACAGCTGTGTTTCTGGCCGAAAAAGAGGCCATTGCTGCTCGCGGCACTGCTGTGCAAACCCAGATGTCGCTGCAACTCGCTGAGGCGCGGATGCTCGAAACCCGAGCAACGAACGCTGTCGCTGCTGCGCAAGCGACGGTTAGCCGGGCCTCTCTTGGAGTCATGGGCGTGCTCGGTGGCCCTGCGGGTATCGCCGCCCTGGCCATTGGTGCGGCAACAGCTTTCCTCACGCTGCGGGACAATACGAGTGTCCTTGAGCAGAAGCTTGGCGATCTCAACGATCCAATAGATAAGCTGGTCGAGCGCTTCAACAAGCTGAACCGGGCCACCCAATCAGTCACACTTCGCGAGCTCAAGGCCTCGATTGAGGACGCCGAAAGCGAGCTGACGACTGCCGCCGGGTCCATTGCGTTCGAGTTCCAGAGCAGCCTAACTAATGCCGGGCTGGCTGGCGCTGCTGGATTTATGGGAGGAATCGCGCCTCTTCCTGCCGAGTTCCAAGCAGCAATGGAAATCGTGAAGAAGGCATCAGCTGATCAGGCTGATGGTATGGCTGTTGACTGGAAGGAGGTAGCTGATCGAATCAGGGAGGTGCCAGGTGTCACCTCTGAAATGGCTGATGCGCTTGAGGAAAGTGGTGGGGCAGCAACTGAGAAGGCTGAGGTAATCAACCGGCTCAAGGAGGCCATGGCTGAGCTGACGGGTGAAACTGACGCCAATACGAAAGCAGAAAGGCAGAACGCGGCGGCCAGGGCGACCGCCGCCCAAGAAACCCAGAAGTACCTTGATCAACAGCTTAAACAGCTAGCCTCAGCACAGGACAAGACCAACACCGATGCTGCCAAGCGCTACATCGCTGAAAGAACCGACCTTACGGAAGGTGAAAAGGCTGCGATCCTTTCAGTTGCGGCGGCACGAGATGCCCAGAAGAAAGCCGACGACGACGCCACCAACGCGCGCCGAAAGGGATCGTCTGAGGCAGAGCAGTCCGCCAAGAAACGGCTGAAGGAATTCGAGTCCGCCGAGGAAGGCTACAAGCGGCAAATTCAGCTGATCAACACCACCGGCGACAAGCAGAAAGACGCCACAGAGGTAGCGAAGCTGTCCTTCGAGCTGCAGGAAGGCAAACTGGGCAACCTGTCTCAGGCCCAGCAGAAGCACTTGCTCGGTTTGGCCGCCGAGCTGGACTCCCTGAACAAAATCAAGAAGGCCAATGAGGACGCCCTGAAGCTCAGCGCGTTCAAGGCGGCCCAGGCCACGGGCACTCAAACCGCAATCAATGGCTACGATCAAGAGCTCGCTGGCATTGGTCGAGGAGACAAGGCCCGCGATCGAATGCGGGCTGACCTCGCGTTGCGTCAGAAGTACGTTGAAGATCTCAATGAGCTGAACGAGCAGCGCAACACCGGGCAGATCAGCCCGGAGCTGTACCAGCAGGAAACGCAGGTGCTCACCGACGAACTCAACAAGCGTCTGGCGGCCCAGCAGAACTACTTCCAGCAGGTCGATGAAGCGCAGTCGAACTGGTCGAATGGGGCTACTTCTGCCCTAGAGAACTACCTGGACAGCGCCGCCGATGTTGCCGGCCAGACCCAAGACCTGTTTACCAACGCCTTCAGCAATCTGGAAGACGGGATCGTCCAGTTCATCAAGACGGGCAAAGCTTCGTTCAAGGACTTCGCGGATTCAATCATCGAGGACCTAATCCGCATCCAGGTGCGCCAGGCCGCCGCCGGATTCCTCGGTTCCGCCTTCAACTTCCTCGGGGGAGGCAGCTCGGCGCTGGGGCAGGGAACCATGACAGGTTTCAGCGAGGTCATTCGCAATGCCAAGGGCGGCGTTTACGACTCTCCTAGCCTGTCTGCCTTCTCCGGCGGTGTGTACGACAGCCCGCAAATGTTTGCTTTCGCCAAGGGGGCGGGGGTTTTCGCCGAGGCCGGCCCTGAAGCAATTCTGCCGCTTCATCGGGGGCCGGATGGTTCGCTTGGGGTCATGGCCGCCGGGGCTGGAGGTGGTGGCGGGGAGTCGTCGATCACCTTCGGCGGAGTCACCCAACACATTCAGGTTGGCGGGCAAGCCAATGCCGCCACCATCGCCGATGTTCGACGAGCTGCTGAGCAGGGCGCGCGGGATGGCTACGAGCTGATGCTGCGAGACTTCAAGACCAACGGTGCCGGGCGGCAGATGCTGCAACGGCGGTAACTATATCCGGCCCGCTTCGGCGGGCTTTCTTTTGGGAGTGACCCAATGGCGGAGCCATGGCCCGAGGACCTGGAGCCCACTGAGGTCACCTGGGGCGTCGTCTACAACAACCGAGGGTTCACCTCCTCGCTGTCGAATGCCCAGCAGGTTGTGGCTCAGCCGGGCGCCTATTGGAAGTGCTCAATGACCTTCGGCGTCTTGTACGACGAAGACGAGCGCGAGTTGACCTCGTTGCTGGGCCGCCTGCAGGGCATGTTCGGCACGGTGAACATTCCGTATCTCACCCGACCGCGTACGGACAACATTGGCGCTCCGGTTGTTGCCGTGGCCAATGCCCAGGCCAGCATCATGCAACTGCAGGGCTTGCTGGCCAGCCGTCCGGTGTTCAGCCGTGGAGATCTCATCACCATCAAGGGCGAAATGTTCGAAGTCGTCGAGCGGGCCACGTCCGACGCCACCGGCAAGGCCCTGGTCTCGGTGAACAAGCGTATCCGCAAGGTGATCCCGGCCGGCAGCGTGGTCGAGTACAAGAACCCATATTGCGAGATGCGGCGCATGGACGACACCAATGAATGGACCACCCAGCCGGTGGTCTCGAACTCGACCCTGCAATTCCGCGAGGCATTCTGATGGCCACGAGTGTTTTTCCATTCAGCCAGACAGTTGTCGACATCATCGCCCAAGGCAACTTCATGGCGGTTTATGCCTGCCAGCTGGACTTCCCCGACGGCATGGTCTTCGCGCACACCGGAACCGGTGACCTGGTGATCGACGGCATCACCTACCAGGGGGTTGGCAGTTTCGGGTCGGTTGGCCAGTCGCAGGAAAGCAGCAACTCGGGGTCGCCCATGTCCGTAGAGCTGACCCTCAACGGCCTGGACGCCCAGATCATCACCGAGACTTCGCTCAAGGGGTGCCGGGGGCGCAACGGCAAGCTGATGTTCGTGGTGTTCGATCGGGACGGTACCTATGCCGCCGACATCCTGTTCAGCGGGCGCATGGATGCCGCCAAGTTCTCCTACGCGGGCAACGGCGAGGAGGGCAACAGCATCACTGTCCCGCTCATCGATCGTATGGCCGAGTGGAACAGGACCGGTACCGAGCGCTGGACCGATGAGAACCACCGGGCGCGCCGACAGGACGACCGCTTCTTCTTCGCCATCGCGCAGATCGCCGACTGGCCTATCTACTGGGGCGCCTCCAAGGATGCTCCGAAGTTCACCTACGAGACATAGCCATGCGAAAGCGCGATTGGACGACACAGCTTGCCAACACGATCAAGGCCGCCACCGAGCGGCCTTTTTCATGGGGCGAATTTGACTGCTGCCTGTTCGCCGCCGACTGCGCCCTGGCGGTGTGCGATGTCGATCCTGCCGAGGCCTACCGAGGCGGCTACACGTCCGAGGCTGGCGCCAAACGCCTGCTGAAGAAGCTGCACGGCTCGTTGGAGGGGGCTTGGGATGCCTGCTTTGCCCGGATTCAGCCGGGCCTGATTCAGCGGGGCGACATTGCCCTATACGACGGCCCCAATGGGCGTGGCGTGGCGGTGTTCTGGGCGGATGAGTTCTGGTCGGTGTCCCCGGACGGTGTCGGGAGGATCGAGTGTGAGCCGTTGACGGTGTGGAGAGTTGAATGAGTTCAGCAGTCAAAAAGGTTGCCCAGGTCGCCATCGGCGCAGCCATCGGCTTTATCCAGGGCGGCCCATGGGGGGCGGTCGCTGGCGCGGCGATGGCGTTCTATGTCGCCTCCCAGCAGGACAAGCTCGACACCGGTTCGCTGCGTTCGGGTGAACCCTCCAGCCAGACCCTGCGCTCGTCCAAGGCCGCTGCCCGGTACGTGCTGGGCCGTGTCAGCACCGGCGGTGTTCTGGCCTGGGGGCAGGAGCAGGCGGGCGACCAAACCGACGGCGAATGGCTGCACATGGTCTATGTGCTGTCGGAGGGGGAGATCGATGCTCTGGAGCAGATCTTCCTGGGCGAGGAAGTCGTCCAGGCCTATGGCGAGCACGCCAGCTACGAGCTGGTCACCAATCCGACCCAGGTGAATGCCTTCCTCAAGGCCAATAGCCCGGATTGGCGCGACACCCAGATCGGCCGTGGGCTGTCCTTCGTGCGGCTCTCGTTCAGGTACAGTGCCGAGAAGTACCCCTCCGGTATCCCGGATGTGCGCTTCGTGCTGCGCGGGCGCCGTGACATCTACGACCCACGGACCCGCGCTACCGGTTACAGCGAAAACACTGCGTTGCATATCCTCTGGTTCCTGCGCAATCGTTGCGGTGTGCCAGATGATGAAATCGTATTTTCCAGCTTCGCCAACAGCGCGAGCGTGTGCGACGAGATGCTGGCCAACGCCGACGGCAGCACCTCGGCGCGGTACCGTTCGGGCTGCGTCATCGGCGCCGACGAGTCGCGCACCCAGGTGATGCAGAAGCTCGAGGCGGCGTGTGGCGGCAAGCTGATCCGCGTTGGCGGCCGTTGGATGCTGCAGGTGGGCGCCTACTACGGCCCATACGACTTCGAGATCACTGAAGACATGGTGGTCGGTACCGTCACCGGTAGCACCGAGCCGACCAACGACTCAGCGATCAACACCGTGCGCGGTACCTTTGTGGACCCTTCGCAGGCCTGGGCCGAGACGGACTATCCCGAGGTCTCGGTCAGCCAGTGGGTGGTGGCCGACGGCGGCGAGGCGGCAGAGACCCTGTCCTTCTCCTACGTCAGCAACCCCTACCAGGCCCAGCGCCTGGCCAACATCGAATTGCGCCGGCGCCGTGCAGGCGGCACTTTGTCGATCCCCATGAACTTCATGGGCTACAACTGCCGGCCAGGCCGCTCGGTGAAGGTCAACTTGCCGTCGCTGAACATCGTCGGCGAATTCGTCGTCACCGATTGGTCGATGAGCCCCGACAGCGGCTGCAACGTGTCGGTGGCGCAGAACGAGCCGGCGATCTTCGATGACGCCGTGGGTCAGCCGTATAACCCGATTGGCTTTATCAGCATGCCCACTGGCGGCCTGGGCAGCCCTACCGGGCTCACCTGGTCGACCGAAGACAATGCTGAGGTAGTGCAGGGAACACTGGCGTGGGTTGCTCCCTACGGCGTTGTTACAGGTTACGCCATCACGGTGCGTCAGGGCACAGCCGCTGTGCAGGCGCAGCAGGTACCGGCCACTACGCTCAAACTGCCGCTGTCTGGTCTGCCGTCCGGCAACTACACCATGAGCGTGGCTGCGCTTGGGCCGCTGACCCGCTCGGGAGAAGCCAGCATCACGGTGAACATTGATGGCCCACCTGTGCCCGAGGCGTGCGTGGTTCAGGCCACCATCGACACCATCACACTGTACCCGAGCAACCCGCTGCACGGCCTGAACGGCGGTACCTACGAGTACTTCTACTCGACTGACCCGCAGGCCACCCAAGGCGAATACCTGGGGCAGGGCCTGACGCTGAACCACACCGGCCTGGCGTTTGCGACCAACTACGCCTACTTCATCCGCTCCAAGAATGCCTACGGCGTCAGCGCCTTCCTGAAGGTGGTGGCCTCCACGTCAACCGACGTGAAGACCATGCTTGATGCTCTCAAGGACAAGATCGAGGGCGGCCAGTTGGCCCCCGTGCTGCGCCAGGAAATTTCGCTGATCTCCGGTCCGCCTACCCAGAGCGGCTCGGTCGCCCAGCGGATTGCTGCTGAAGCGACAGCGCGCGGTCAGCAGATTGCTGCCGAGACCACGGCCCGAGGCCAGGCCATCGCCGCTGAAACGACGGCCCGGAACCAGGCCATTGCCACAGAGGTGGTTGACCGCAACAAGGCGATCGCCGTCGAAACCCAGGCGCGTACCAAGGCGATCAGCGATGAATCTGCTGCCCGCGCTCAGGGCCTGCTTTCGGAGGCCCAGGCTCGCGGTGCGGCGATCACCAGCGAAGCCCAGGCCCGCCAGTCGGCGGACGAGTCGCTGGGCCAGAAGATTGACACCGTCACGGCTTCGACCGGCAACAACGCGGCTGCGATCCAGGCCGAGGCCACTACCCGGGCCAATGCCGACTCGGCGCTGGGTCAGCGTATCGATACCGTGGTGGCCAACACCGCTTCGAACGCTGCGGCGATCAGCAACGAGACCACGGCGCGAACCACTGCCGATGCGGCGATGGCCTCGCAGATCGCGAGCCTGCGCGCCGAGTCTGGTGGCTACGATCCGGCACTGAACTACGGTTTCGCTTCGACCGTCGAGGGCTGGAGTGGCACGCGCTGTACGCTGGCTGTCGAGAACGGTAGGCTGATCGTGACCACCGACGGTACTGGTGCTGCATACCTCAACTCACCGGTTGTTTCGCTCAAAGGCCGTGACCATGACCGCATTCGCTGCCGCATCACCCGGCGCGCGGGTTCGGGCTGGAATGGCCAGGTCACCTACGTTACGGCCAACCACGCTTCGTCTTCGTCGTACCGCAAGTTGATCGCCGACCCGGGGTTGGCGGTCGGCCAGACCCTGGTGCTCGAGTGGGACATGTCGCAGTTGACCAACGGTGGCAGCGACTGGTCGGACAGCACAATCACCAGGTTCTACCTGTGGCTTAGTTCGGCGGCCGGCGATGTGTTCGAAATCGACTGGATTGCCGTCGGCCAGATCGCGCCGTCGGCTTCGGTGGCCTCGGTCGTTGACGAGCGTACTGCGCGGATCAGTGGTGATGAGGCGAACGCCTCGGCCGTCACCGCGCTGGGCAGCAGCCTGACCACCACCAACCAGAACGTCACCGCTGCCCAGCAGGCCGCCCAGGACGCGGCCACGCTGGCGGGTGGAAAGGGCAAGGTGCTGGTGCAGGCAACTGCGCCGACCGTAGCTGACCGCCTGGCACAGAACCTGTGGATCGACACCACCGGCAACGCCAACACCCCGAAACGGTGGAACGGTACTGCCTGGGTGGCTGTGACAGACAAGGTGGCCACGGATGCCGCCGCGGCTGCGCAGTCGGCGCTGTCGCAGCTGGCGGGGAAAGCCGATGCGTCTGCACTGCAGGCGCTCAGCACCACGGTGACGAACCAGGGCAACACACTGTCGAGCCAGGGCAGCAGCATCACCGAGCTCAACAACGGCTTGCAGACCACCAACGGCAACGTTGCCACGGCTCAGCAGGCCGCCCAGGCTGCCGCCAGTTTGGCCGGAAGCAAGGGCAAGGTGCTGTATCAGTCGGCGGCGCCGGCGGTGGCCGACCGGCAGGCTGAGAACCTGTGGATCGATACCACTGGCGCGGCGAATACGCCGAAGCGCTGGAACGGCAGTGCCTGGGTGGCTGTCACCGACAAGGTGGCGACCGATGCTGCGGCAGCGGCTGCCAGCGCACTGGCGCAAGTGGCGAACAAGGCTGACGCTTCCGCGCTGCAAACCTTGGACACGACGGTCAAGAGCCAAGGCACCACCTTGACCAGTCAAGGCGCGGCGCTGACTCAGCTCAAGGCCTCGATCGGGCAGCAGCCCGATAACCTGATCCTTCGGGGCAGTTTCGAGGATGGTCTGGTTGAGCCTTGGACGAACAACCCGGGAATCACCAATGTCTCGGCGCATCCATCGGCAGGAAAGGGGATCTCGTTCTACGACAACAGCTTCTGCGGTCTCGGCTTCAATGTGTTGACGAAGGGGGGCGAACAGTTCGACCTGGCTGCCGACATTTGGCCGAACTACATGACGGCGGGGCAGACCACCCGCCTGCAGATGCAGTTCTACGACAAGGCCAACACCAACCTGGGCTACTTCACTGCCTTTACGGTGCCGGCCGGGACGACTGGCTTCAAGACGAACAGCGGCCGCATCACAGCGCCGGAGGGAGCAGTCTCCGCCAGGTTCGTGACCCGGACTGAGCCGGCAGACGGCACTGGGCGGTCGCTGTGGTGCAACATCCTGGCGCGCCGGGTGACAGCAGCTGACGCGGCCAATGCTGATGCGGTGAGCAACCTCACCAGCGCGGTCACCCAGCAGGGCACCACGCTGACCAGCCATGGCCAAGCCCTGACCCAACTGAACAACGACCTGCAGAGCGTGGCGCAGGGAAAGGCAGATGCTTCGGCACTGCAGACCCTGAGCAATACGGTCACCAGTCAGGGCAACACCCTGAGCAGCCAGGGCGCAAGCATCACCCAGCTGAACAGCGGTCTGCAGACCACCAACGGCAACGTGACGACGGCGCAGCAGGCTGCCCAGGCCGCGTCGGACAAGGCTGGTGCCAAGGGTGAGGTCATTTACGGCACCGCAGCACCGGCCACGGACAAGCGCCTGGCGCAGAACCTTTGGATCGATACCACAGGAGGGGCGAATACACCTAAACGCTGGACGGGATCAGCCTGGGTAGCCGTTACGGACAAGGCGGCAACGGACGCAGCCGCCGCAGCAGCCAGCGCCTTGGCGCAGGTAGCCACCAAGGCGGAGTCCGCTGCGCTGCAGACGTTGAGCAACACCGTGACCAGTCAGGGCAATACGCTGACCAGCCAGGGAAATGCACTCACCGGGCTGCAGGCTTCGGTCGGCGCCCTGGCCGGCAACGGGGCCAACCTGCTGAGCGATGAATACAGCTGGCTGACCTCGACCATGCTGCCTGCGTTGAACTCGTCCGCGAGCGTGACGCGGGTGGGCGTTGCCGTTCCAGAGGCTGACTCGGGCTTCGGCTTGCAGGTGGGCGGTTTTACGACGGCAGGGCACTACCTGATGCTCAGCCCTACCAACAACGCGGCCGGGTACAACGTGCGGATCGAACCGGGGGTATACCTGGTTTCGCTGTACATTCGCGGTAGTGCAGCGGGCAGTATGCGGGCACGGCTCTTTGATGGCACCGGTCCTAGTTCGGCCAACGTACCGTACACCACGACCAGGACAAGGATCACCCTGCCGATCACGGTCACTGACAGCACGCGCGCCGCTATCACGCTCTACCTGAACCAGACCGTTGTCGCCGACCTGAGCTTGGTGATCGACTCGGTGATGATCGAGAAGCGGATCGGGGAGAGCAACACCCCGTCGCCGTTTGTGGCCGGGCCGTCGGCGCGTGCAGCTGGCGCTCTGGCGGCGGCTAACCAGGCGCTCGACGTCCGGGTGACGCAGACCGAGGCCGGGTTGTCATCGACCAGTGCAGCCGTAACGAGCCTGGGCAACAGCCTGCAAACCACCAACGGCAACGTCACCACCGCCCAGCAGGCGGCACAGGCGGCAGCTGACTTGGCGGGCAGCAAGGGCAAGGTGCTGTACCAGACCGCCACGCCGGCCGCCGCTGACCGGCAAGCGGAGAACTTGTGGATCGACACTACCGGCGCGGCCAACACCCCGAAACGATGGAACGGTTCGGCCTGGGTGGCAGTGACCGACAAGGTGGCCACCGACGCGGCGGCGGCTGCGCAGTCGGCGCTGACGCAGCTGGCTTCCAAAGCGGATGCGTCAGCGCTGCAGACCCTGCAGTCGACAGTCACTAACCAGGGCAACACGATCACCAGCCAGGGCACCTCGCTGACCCAGTTGAAGGCTTCGCTGAGCCAGCAGCCGGACAACCTGGTGCTGCGCGGAACGTTCGAAGATGGCCAGGTTGATCCATGGACGGGGAATCCGGGGATCGCTGGATTGACGGCGCACCCATCTGCCGGCAAGGCGATCGCCTTCTATGCCAACAGCTTCTGCGGCACGGGACGGTTCATTGTCTCGGGTGGTGAGCAGTTCGACCTGTCGGCGGATGTGTACCGCGCGTACATGACGGCAGGGCAAACCGGCAACTTCCAGCTGCAGTTCTTCGACAAGACGGACACCAGCCTGGGTTACTTCAACGCCTTCACCTTTTCGGCGGGCGGTGGCTTTCAGACGTTCTCCGGGCGGATTACTGCGCCGGCGGCGGCAGTGTCGGCACGCTTCGTCACGCGGATACAGCCGGCAGACGGCACCGGGCGGTCGCTGTGGTGCAACATCGTGGCGCGCCGGGTAACCGCTGCGGATGCGGCGAACGGCGAAGCGATCAGCACCCTGGGCACCACGGTTTCGCAGCAAGGTGCGACGCTTACCAGCCAAGGGCAATCGCTGCTGAGCCTGACCAACCGCATGACCGATGCCGAGGGCGTGAACAGTGCCCAGGCAACGGCCATCAGCCAGATAGACACCACGGTGAAGCAGCAGGGCACCGCGATCACCGCGCAGGCCAGCCGCCTGGATGGACTGTATGTCCAGGTGAACCCGGAAATGGAGGGTGACAGCACCGGCCTGGCCGGCGCTACGGGTGGGTTGGTGGGTGTCTGGACCGAGCAGTCGGCCAGGATCGAGGACGGCATTGCCATCGGACGGCAGGTCGAAACGGTCCAGGCGCAGATCGGGGAGACGAATGCGTCGGTGCAGCAGGTCAACGAGGTCGTAGCCGGTGTCGATGGCCGAGTGTCGGCTCTTTCATCCTGGAAGACCGAGACGAACAGCAAAGGCAAGAAGGTAGCCACGGGCATCGTCCAAGGAAGTGATGGGACTATTGGCGAGATTCTGTTGTCGGCGGACCGTGTGGCGATTATCAACGGGTTGGAGGGCCCGGAGGCAAGCCTGTTCGTCTTCCAGAATGGTCAGCTGTTCCTGAACTCAGCATTGATCAACCAAGCGTTCATCCAGAGCCTGGTCGTGGGCATGACACTTCGATCTCAGGCCGTTAACGCCCAAGGTCTACCACTGATCGAAATCAACCTGGCTTCAGGATCGTTCACTGTGCGCGGCCAGGATGCCAACGGCTCGACGCTGCTCAACAACGGCGGGTTGTATGTATACGATGCTAATGGGATCCAGCGTACTGCTATTGGCCGCCTTGGCTGAATTACGCGGCGTCCTGTTAGGGATGCCGCTACTTTTCAGAGGTGCACATGGCGATATATGGCGTAGATATACGCAACGCGAATAACGTTCAGACGTTGGGGATGCAGGATTTCACAATCTCTAGAATCGGTTCCATGGAGATTCCCGCATCAGGGAATCTTTATGGCTCCGGTACTCGAACGGACTACATCACTTGGACCATTCCTGGATATGATCCGGTTAATTGCTTTGTTTTGATTACCCCAAAAGTCTACCTTCCAGATCCGCAGAACGGGCGGCCGGCTCCCATGCTGCCAACTTATCGCAACCTCGGAGGGGACTCCATTGCGATCTACACCTACGTCAACCGGCGCAGACCTACAGGGGTAGGAGGTAACTATCAAGATGAGTGGGTGTGTAACTCGGTTGGTTGCATTCTTGAGGCGATAAGATCAACAAATGGATGAATACGGTTTTAGAGCTATCAATGATTTTGGGTCAGTAACGATATCCAGTACTTACAAAGTTCTAGTTTTTTCTGAGCGTGGGACCTATCAGGTGACCTCGCAGTACACGGATCGCGGTGGCGAGGGCTCAGTCTCGTTCCTCAAGCCGATCAAGACAATCGAGGCTCCGCAAGTTTTCGTCAGAGTGGCTGCGGCATCGCACGCGAACCTTGGCGTTTATATAAGCATGGTCGGTTCCCCAGGGAACTGGACCGGCTTCAGAACATTCTCAGCTGCCCCTGGAAACTCTCCCTTACAAAATTTCACGCTTGAATATGTCGCCTGCAAATTCGCCGATAGTGTGCAGGCTGCCGGTTACGGCATGAATATTCGCGATGCGAATGGAGTGCCTGTATTCTCAGCGCAGGATAAGGTTGTTCGGTATTCAAAGTTTGCGACCAGTTGGACAATGGTGACGAACGCCGATGACTACAGGGTCTTTATTCCGAACGTCAGTGTCGAGTCGGATGACTTTATTTGCGTGTCTGCATTCGATCGGGGTCTTAATTGGGCGACTGGCAATAGCCAATTTTCTTCATTCAATATTTGGTTAAATTGGGCGCCAAACCTTAATACCTATGTGCAGCGAATTACGTCGGGTGGTTATTGGTATTGGCAGGGTACTAATGACACGAACTTTACTGTTCCAGTCTGTAAATTCCCATCCGACCGCTACACGAATTAGGAGGTCTCTGTGACAAAACAAGTAATCAACCTCGGCGCGGCGCCAAATGGTGTTGGCGGGGATGACCGCCGCAGCGCTTGGCTGAAGGCGATTGCAAACTTTGATGAACTGTACGGATTCATCGCAACTGCCTTCAATAGAGCTAATATTCTAGGCGCTGTTAGCCAGGCTGCGGGAGTACCGACAGGGGCAGTCATTCAACGTGGTAGCAATGCTAATGGTGAATATGTTAGATACGCGGATGGAACACAAATTTGTTGGGCAGTGTCTAAATCAAGTTTGTCAGCTGGTGCGGGTGGGTATGCCGACGTGTCGTTCACTTTGCCGGTAGCATTTGCTTCGCCCGTCTATGCGGCAACTTGTCAGGCTACTCCTTTGAATCATTGGGATTATTACGGATGCCTTGGGGTTTGGGCGCAAACCGCAACAGGCATTACGTTCCGTATTCGTAATGGTCCGGCGGGAGCCCAGTCATTTTCCTGCAGCATGCTTGCAATCGGTCGGTGGTACTAATGATTATAAAACTTAGCCCAATCATTCCTTTGCTCCCGCAGTCTCTTACTGTGTACAAACAGGGGGATAGTTTAACTATCAACGGTTTAACCCTCGATTTTTCCCAGTTGCCCGACGGCGGCACCCTCCCTGGTGAGGCTAGTCGCTGTCCGTGGATTATCGAAACAGTTGAGCGCGTGCAAGGTCAGCTGGTGATCGTTTTGCTGTTGCCAATTCCGATCGAAGCTTCGCAAGAGGCATGCTTCCCCTGCGACATTATCTCGCCACCTGATGGATTGGTCGCGCTACCGACTCCTGACGCTGAACAGCCTGCGCCAGCCCAAGGCTATGCCGCTATCGATTGGAGTCAGGTAGTGACTGCCGAGGACAAGGCTCGGGCTGCTAGTGAGCAAAGGCGGGCTTCCGTTATCGTTGAAATCGCCCACCAGCGAACGCTGGCGGATACGGCGATTGCACCGCTGCAGGATGCGGTTGACCTAGAGGACGCCACTGCCGAGGAGGTCAACGCGTTGAAAGCCTGGAAGCGCTACCGCGTTGCGCTCAATCGCTTGCCTGAGCAACCTGGTTTCCCCGATTCAATGAGCTGGCCGGACCTGCCAGCCTGATTAACCGCTCGATTCCAACCTAACCGCCGCCTGGCGGTATTTTATTGCCTGGAGAAAACTCATGCCATACATCGCTATCAACCTCAGCAACGCCTACGCCGCTGAGAACAACACTCGCTTCGCCACCCCGGAGGAAGCGGATGCCCGCGCTCGCACGATCCTGAACCAGTTCCCAGCCGCGCAGGTGTTTACTGCCCAAGTGCTGAAGGAGTACAGCGCTAAGGTCTCGATCACCGCGAAGGAGCCGGCGGATCCCGTGGCCGAGCCGTCGCCTGAAGAGCCCGCCGCTTAATCCGCTGCAATCATCCCAAGCCCGCCCAGTGCGGGCTTTTTTATGCCTGGAGAAAAGCTATGGCAACCCCACGCGGTGTACGCAACAACAACCCCGGCAACATCGATTTCAACCCACGGAACGCCTGGCAGGGCCAACTGGGCATTGAGGTGAATGTGGCCAAGCCGCGATTCGCCCGGTTCGACCAGGCCGAGAACGGCATCAGGGCGCTGGGCAAGCTGCTGCTGAACTACCGGGGCAAGGACGGTATGCCTGGCGTCGGCCGGCCCGGCATCGACACCCCGCTGGAATTCATCAGCCGCTGGGCGCCCTCCAGTGAGAACAACACCTTGGCCTACGCCCAGGCCATTGCGAAGCGTCTCGGTGTAGGCGTCCGCGACTCTATCGACATCTCCAAGCCGCAGGTGCTGCGTGAGACGGTGGTGGGGATCATCGTGCACGAGAACGGCGGCAACCCCTATAAGCCCGAGGTGATTGATGAAGGCATTCGGCGGGCACTGGCATGAAGGGCTGGGCCATATTGGCTGTTGCTGTGCTGCTGGCGTCCCATTGGGGGGCCTATCAGCACGGACGATCTGTGGAGCGCGCCGAAGCTGGCCAGGCATCAGCGCAACAGGATAGCGGTGACAGATTGGCCGAAGTGATCGGCGAGCGCGGTGCCCGGCAGGAAGAACAACGACGCGCTCAGGCGCAGGAGGAAGCGAGGACCTATGCCCAGGAAGAAAGAACGATTGCTGATGCTGGCGCTGCTGGCGCCGATGCTGCTGGCCAGCGGCTGCGCAGCGACGCCACCCAATTCGCTGCCGCCGTCAGTTGCCCCGGCACGGATACCGCCGCTATCGCCCAAGGCCAGGCAGCCACCCGCGCCGCCATGGTGCTCTCCGACCTGCTCGCACGGGCTGACGAACGAGCGGGAGAGCTGGCGACAGCGCTTGACCGAGCCAGGATTGCCGGCCAGCAGTGCGAGCGTGAGTACGACGCCCTTGTCGCAAAGCGGGGGGCAGTAAGCGCCCGGGAATAAATTCGAAGGCTTCATGCAAAGAGAGCGGCCACCGGGGATGCGTCAACATCCCTGCTGACCGCCGAACCCGCAGACCATACCTGCAAGCCCAGCCAAGGCTCCCGCTCTGTGCACAAAGCACGGCGAGCCTAGCACCTGTTTATCCATACAGTAAAGGTTTGCAAATTGACTAACCCAATCATCCCCTGGATGGGCGGCAAGCGCCGCCTGGCCGATCGCCTAATTCCGCTTTTCCCAGCCCATGAGTGCTATGTCGAGGTCTTCGCCGGTGGCGCTGCCCTCTACTTCATGCGGCCTCAACCCGCCCCAGTAGAAGTCTTGAATGATCTCAACGGCGATTTGGTCAACCTGTACCGGGTGGTGCAGAACCACTTGGAGGAGTTTGTCCGGCAGTTCAAATGGGCACTGTCGTCCCGGCAGATCTTCGAGTGGCAAAAGATGGCGAGACCGGAGACGCTGACCGATATCCAGCGCGCCGCCCGGTTCTTCTACCTGCAGCAGCACGCCTTCGGCGGCAAGGTCACTGGGCAAACGTTCGGTACCGCCACCACCGGACCTGCCATCAACCTGCTGCGCATCGAAGAAAATCTGTCCGCCGCCTGGCAGCGGTTGGCCGGCACCTACGTCGAGAACCTTTCTTGGCTCGACTGCGCCCAGCGCTACGATCGAGCGCACACTTTCTTCTACATGGACCCGCCTTACTGGCAGACCGCAGGCTACGGGGTCGATTTCCCGTTCGAGCAATATGAGCGCATGGCCGAATTCATGCGCACCTGCAAAGGCAAGGTGATGGTGAGCATCAATGACCATCCCGACATCCGAGCGGCCTTTGACGGGTTCCACTTCGAGCAGCTGGATATTCGGTACACCACCACGAACCAGCGGCATTGCCAGGCCGATGTGAGCGGTGAGCTGGTGATACTGAACTGGACGCCCGCAGCGCTGGGGCAGCTGTTCTGAAACAACTGCGGCTCGAAAACCGTCCTTGCTTCAGCCAATTGATTCGCCTTGTCCTATTATTCCCCGGTCAAACAATCGGAGTGGGGCAGTGGACAAGCGTTCTTTCATTGGTATGGTTGAGGCAGGCGAGCCGCTGATTCAGCAGGCTATCGACGCCATGCGCGAATACCACCAAGCCCAGGACCGTGGCGGGCCGCCTGAAGAGGTCGAGCGTCTACGCCTATTGGCGGATTCGCTATACCAAGCGGTTATCGATTACCAGTTAATCCAAGCAGGGCGGGCATCGTCTACCATTCAGTGAGGGCCTTCTCAGGATGGAGCACCGATGAAGTGTAAGCCGCCGATTTTTTACCCTGACCATCCCATGTACACCAACGCCGTGGACGCCATGAAGCGTTATCACGAAGCCCAGGGTGCTGGCAGGCCAGCCGATGAAGTTGAGCGGTTGCGCCTGATTGCGGAGTCGCAATTCCAGGCGGTCACCGACTACCAGCTCAAAGCGTTAGGCGGTCCTGCTGGCCCGGTTCACTAATTGGCTTGATTAGTTCGGCGCCTTGATTACGCACATTGCCAACGGCCGTGCTAACTCGGTACCACTCGAAGGCCTCGGCCGGCTCGCCTAGGTTGAGCGCCATTTGCTCCGCCTGCTCCTTGGGCGTGCCTGGCGCCATCCATTCCCGGGCCAGTTCAGGCGAGAGCACCACCGGCCGGCGGTCGTGAACATCGACCATGCCACCCTGGGCGTCGGCGGTTATGATCACAAACCCGCCGTGCTCGCTGCCGGTGAACTGGCCGATGCTGGCGCATAGGGTAGGGCGCCCGTCTCGGCGCCGGATGTAGTAGGGCTGCTTTTTCGGCCCACCCTCATCTACCCATTCGTACCAGCCGTCGATGGGTGTAATAGCCCGGTACGGCCAGATCGCTCGGAAGAATGGGCCGTGCGCCACCTTTTCGACCCTGGCGTTGATCGGAGCAGCACGGTCGGTCGCCCAATGCGGCCGCCACCCCCACCTCACCAGGTCAGCGCGCGGGCCTGCGTCATCTACCCTCAGCACTGCCACCGGAGTGGTCGGCGCGACGTTGTACCCGCCAAGAGGCTCGTCGCCGACGTTGTTCTTCCAGGCCTCTGGCAGGCTCAGGGTTTCAACGAAGTCGTGTATGCCTCGGTACTGACTCAACCTTCCACACATACGCGTCCTCCTGCATGAGCAAACAAGCATAGTCCGCCGAGCGGTACTGGCGCGGTTGCTTTTCCTGATGTTGAAATACTGTATCCATATACAGTATCTGGTGCAGTATGTACTTCCTCCTCGTTCGCCGCCGCGTGAATGGCGTGGCCATCCCGTCCGATCAGCTCAGGAGGATGCAGCCCCTGAAGGCCGACATCCACATTGGTGACCACCACAGCGAGCCTTTGGGCCGGGTATCGACCCAGGCCTGGGTGTTCAGCCCTGCGCCGGGGCCCG
>NZ_BCBQ01000099.1:0-20282 GCF_001320885.1 Pseudomonas sp. NBRC 111140 | reverse complement strand
GTCCGAGTCGCCATGGTGGATCACGGCGTCGAACGCCACGTCATCCTTGTTCCAGTCCGCCACCAGCTTGACCTTGGCCTGCAGCTCACGCGGCAGGCGGGCACGCAGGGCCTTGCCCGGTTCGCTGTCAGCCCACACCGCCGAGCTGCCAACGGCCAGTACCGCAGCCAGTTGCGCCAGCAGGTCGGCTTCGTTGTCCGCCAGGCACAGCACGTGCTCGCGCGGCAGGATGGTGTAGCTGTTGCGCTCGCCGGTCGGGCCTGGCAGCAGGCGGGCGATACCGCTTTGCGACTGGCTGGCGAACTGGTCGCACAGCGCAGCCAGGTCAGCCAGCTGGTTGCTCTCGGCCCAGGCCTTCAGACCATGCAGCGGCTTGATCAGCTGTTCTTGCAGGGTGCGGTCTGGCTTGCCTTCGCCGTCCTGCTGCTGGAAGTGGCGGCCAATCGCGTCGGCCGGGCGGGTCGACAGCAGGCGGTATAGGTACAGCGGGCCGCCTGCTTTCGGGCCGGTGCCGGATAGGCCTTCACCGCCGAACGGCTGCACGCCCACCACCGCACCGACAATATTGCGGTTTACGTACATGTTGCCGGCATTGGCGGTTTCCACCACCTTGGCGATGGTCTCGTCGATGCGGGTGTGCACGCCGAGGGTCAGGCCATAGCCAGAGTTGTTGATCTGCTCGATCAGCTGGTCCAGGTTGCGGCGGTTGTAGCGCACCACGTGCAGTACCGGGCCGAAGATTTCACGCTTGAGCTCGTCGAAGCTGTCCAGCTCGATCAGGGTTGGCATGACGAAGGTGCCGCGCTTGATCTCGGCTGCATCGGCAATGGCAACCTGATAGACCGAGCGGCCTTTTTCACGCATGCCCTGGATGTGCTTCTCGATGCCGGCCTTGGCTTCGGCGTCGATCACCGGGCCAATGTCCACGGCCAGGCGGTCCGGGCAGCCCAGGCGGCTTTCGGCCATGGCGCCCTTGAGCATTTCGATCACGCGGTCGGCGGAGTCTTCCTGCAGGCACAGTACGCGCAGGGCCGAGCAACGCTGGCCAGCGCTGTCGAAGGCCGAGGAAACCACGTCGATCACCACCTGCTCGGTCAGTGCCGAGGAGTCGACGATCATCGCGTTCTGGCCACCGGTTTCGGCGATCAGCGGGATCGGGCGGCCCTGGTTGTCCAGGCGACCGGCGACGTTGCGCTGCAGCAGGCGGGCGACTTCGGTGGAGCCGGTGAACATCACGCCTTTGACGCGCTCGTCACCGACCAGGCCAGCACCGACGGTTTCACCGCGGCCTGGCAGCAACTGCAGCACGCCCTCGGGGATGCCGGCTTCCAGCAGCAGGCGCACGGCCTGGGCGGCGATCAGCGGGGTTTGCTCGGCGGGCTTGGCCAGTACCGGGTTGCCGGCAGCCAGGGCTGCGGCCACCTGGCCGGTGAAGATCGCCAGCGGGAAGTTCCATGGGCTGATGCACACCACCGGGCCCAGCGGGCGGTGGGCGTCGTTGCTGAAGTCGTTGCGTGCCTGCACCGCGTAGTAGCGCAGGAAGTCCACGGCTTCACGCACCTCTGCGATGGCGTTGGCGAAGGTTTTGCCGGCCTCGCGGATGAGCAGGCCCATCAGCGGTTGGATCTCGGCCTCCATCAGGTCGGCGGTGCGCTCCAGAATGGCGGCACGTTCGGCGGGTGGGGTGGCCTGCCAGATCGGTGCGGCGTTCAGTGCACACTGGATGGCGTTGTCGACATCGGCGACGGTGGCCTCCTGCACATGGCCCACCACATCGCGAAGGTCGGCCGGGTTCAGCACCGGCACGGCAGCGCTATCGCTGGCGGCGCAGGCCAGCAGCGGGGCGGCTTTCCAGTCGTTGTGAGCGGTGGCCAGCATGGCGCAGGACAGCGACGCCAGGCGGTGTTCGTTGGCCATGTCGATGCCGGCCGAGTTGGCCCGCTCGTTGCCATACAAGTCGCGCGGCAGCGGGATGCGTGGGTGCGGCAGGCCGATGCTGCCTTCCTGGGTGCCCATGCGCTCGATGCTGGCGACCGGGTCGGCGACCAGTTCCTGGATGGAGATGGAGTGGTCGGCGATGCGGTTGACGAACGAGGTGTTGGCGCCGTTTTCCAGCAGGCGGCGCACCAGGTAGGCCAGCAGTGTTTCGTGGGTGCCGACCGGCGCATAGACGCGGCACGGGCGGTTCAGCTTGCCATCGGCAATCTTGCCGACCACTTGTTCATACAGCGGCTCACCCATGCCGTGCAGGCACTGGAACTCGTACTGCCCCGGGTAATAGTTCTGCCCGGCGATGTGGTAGATGGCCGACAGGGTGTGGGCGTTGTGGGTGGCGAACTGCGGGTAGATGGCTTCTGGTACGGCCAGCAGCTTGCGGGCGCAGGCAACGTAGGACACGTCGGTGTACACCTTGCGGGTGTACACCGGGTAGCCTTCCAGGCCTTCGACCTGGGCACGCTTGATCTCGCTGTCCCAGTAGGCGCCTTTAACCAGGCGGATCATCAGGCGGTGGCGGCTGCGCTTGGCCAGGTCGATGACGTAGTCGATCACGTACGGGCAGCGCTTCTGGTAGGCCTGGATGACGAATCCGATGCCGTTCCAGCCCGCCAGCGAAGGTTCGAAGCACAGGCGCTCGAGCAGGTCGAGCGACAGCTCCAGGCGGTCGGCCTCTTCGGCGTCGATGTTCAGGCCGATGTCGTACTGCTTGGCCAGCAGGGTCAGCGACAGCAGGCGCGGGTACAGCTCTTCCATCACGCGCTCGTACTGGGCACGGCTGTAGCGTGGGTGCAGTGCCGACAGCTTGATCGAGATACCTGGGCCTTCATAGATGCCGCGGCCATGGGAGGCCTTGCCGATCGAGTGGATGGCCTGCTCGTAGGACGCCAGGTACTTCTGCGCGTCGTGTTCGGTCAGCGCGGCTTCGCCGAGCATGTCGTAGGAATAGCGGAAACCCTTGGCCTCGAAGCGGCTGGCGTTGGCCAGGGCTTCGGCGATGGTTTCACCGGTGACGAACTGCTCGCCCATCAGGCGCATGGCCATGTCGACGCCCTTGCGGATCATCGGCTCGCCGCTCTTGCCGATGATGCGGGTGAGCGAGGAGGTGAGGCCGGATTCGTTATGGGTGCTGACCAGCTTGCCGGTCAGCAGCAGGCCCCAGGTAGCGGCGTTGACGAACAGCGACGGGCTGTTGCCCAGGTGCGGCTGCCAGTTGCCGGTGCTGATCTTGTCGCGGATCAGCGCGTCGCGGGTGCCCTTGTCAGGGATGCGCAGCAGCGCTTCGGCCAGGCACATCAGTGCCACGCCTTCCTGGGACGACAGCGAGAACTCCTGCAACAGGCCCTGGACGATGCCGGCACGGCCGCCAGCGCTCTTCTGGTTGCGCAGTTTTTCGGCGATGCCGGCTGCCAGCTTGTTGGTGGCTTCGGCCAATGGCGCGCTCAGGCGTGCCTGCTCCAGCAGCATCGGCACCACTTCCTGCTCGGGGCGGCGGTAGGCGGCAGTGATCGCCGAGCGCAGTACCGACTGCGGCAGGATGCTCTCGGCGAATTCGAGGAAGCACTGGTGGCTGTGGTCGGCCTGGACTTCACCGGCATCATCGGCCAGGTTGCTGACATGACCGTTGAGTTCGGTCAGGGTGGCACCACCCTCGAGCTTCTCCAGATAGTTGAAGATCGCTTGCTTGATCAACCAGTGCGGCGTGCGGTCAATGGACTGCGCAGCTGCTTTGAGTCGCTCACGGGTCGGGTCGTCGAGTTTGACCCCAAGGGTGGTCGTCGCCATTTCTTATCCTCGTTATTGCCACGGCTGTGGCCTAAGCTGGCGCCAAGAGTAGCTGTAGGACAATTCGGGTGCAACCAGGTGCAACCCGAATTTTTTCTGAAGAAGGTGCAACTCGTCCGACAGGCATTTCCACACCTTGAAAAGGGGTGTTTTCGGTGCGTTTTATTCTGAAAAACCGGCTTTTTGCTCCAAAAAGGAGCAAAAAGGCTGCTGTTACGAAAAATGCTCGGCAAGGTGCAACTTGCAAATGAAAAATGGTTGCACCTGCTTTGCGTTGTTGCATAGGATTCGCCGCCTGGGTGCAACCGCCATGGCTGCGGTTGTGTATGAGATAAAAACAAACGCCAGGGCACACGCATGGGCAATCCACTAACGATCACTTTCGTGGTCTACATCGCGGCAATGGTGCTGATCGGCTTCGCCGCCTATCGCGCCACCAACAACCTTTCCGATTACATTCTGGGCGGTCGCAGCCTGGGTAGCGTGGTTACCGCGCTGTCTGCCGGCGCATCCGACATGAGCGGCTGGCTGCTGATGGGCCTGCCGGGCGCCATCTACTTCTCGGGTCTGTCCGAGGCCTGGATCGCCATCGGCCTGACCGTTGGTGCCTACCTGAACTGGCTGTTCGTGGCCGGCCGTCTGCGTGTGCAGACCGAACACAACGGTGACGCACTGACCCTGCCGGACTACTTCTCCAGCCGTTTCGAAGACCAAAGCGGCCTGCTGCGGATCATTTCGGCGATCGTCATCCTGGTGTTCTTCACCATCTACTGCGCTTCCGGCATCGTTGCCGGTGCCCGTCTGTTCGAAAGCACCTTCGGCATGTCGTACGAGACAGCCCTGTGGGCCGGCGCCGCGGCGACCATCGCCTACACCTTCGTGGGTGGCTTCCTGGCGGTAAGCTGGACCGACACCGTGCAGGCTTCGCTGATGATCTTCGCGCTGATCCTGACCCCGGTGATCGTGCTGATCTCCACGGGTGGCTTCGACACCACCTTCGCTGCCATCGAGGCGGTCAACCCGGCCAACTTCGACATGTTCAAGGGCGCTACCTTCATTGGCATCATCTCGCTGATGGGTTGGGGCCTGGGCTATTTCGGTCAGCCGCACATCCTGGCGCGTTTCATGGCCGCCGATTCGGTGAAATCGATTGCCAAAGCCCGTCGCATCTCCATGACCTGGATGATTCTGTGCCTGGCCGGTACCTGTGCCGTGGGCTTCTTCGGTATCGCCTACTTCTCGGCCAACCCTGATCTGGCGGGCCCGGTGACCGAAAACCACGAGCGCGTGTTCATCGAGCTGGCGAAGATCCTGTTCAATCCATGGATCGCCGGTGTATTGCTGTCGGCCATTCTGGCGGCGGTGATGAGCACCCTGAGCTGCCAACTGCTGGTGTGCTCCAGTGCCCTGACCGAAGACTTCTACAAGTCGTTCCTGCGCAAGAACGCTTCGCAGCTCGAGCTGGTGTGGGTCGGCCGTCTGATGGTGCTGGCCGTAGCCCTGATCGCCATTGCCATGGCTGCCAACCCGGAAAACCGCGTGCTGGGCCTGGTGGCCTACGCCTGGGCCGGCTTCGGCGCTGCATTCGGCCCGGTGGTGCTGATTTCGGTACTGTGGAAAGGCATGACCCGCAACGGCGCACTGGCCGGTATCGTGGTCGGCGCAGTGACCGTGATCGTGTGGAAGCAGATCGATACCTGGGGCCTGTACGAAATCATCCCAGGCTTCCTGCTGGCGAGCATCGCCATCGTGCTGGTGAGCAAGATGGGCAGCCCTTCGAAGGCGATGGTGCAGCGCTTCGAGACTGCCGATGCGGCGTACCACGCTGACAAGTAACAGCCGTTGAATTGGCGGCGCCTGCTCAGCGGGCGCCTCCAATCAGCAGCCAGGCCTGACTCCGCCTGCAAGGCAAGGTAAACTTGCCCTCCCCGCAGGAGTTGCCATGAACTATCGTCACGCCTTCCACGCCGGCAACCACGCCGACGTCCTCAAACACATCGTGCTGACCCGCCTCATCGCCCTGATGTCGCGCAAGGAGCAGCCGTTCGCCTACATCGATACCCACGCAGGCCTTGGCCTGTACGACCTGCAAGGCGACCAGGCAACTCGCACCGGCGAGTACCTGGAAGGCGTCGCTCGTCTGTGGAGCCGCGATGACCTGCCGGCCATGGCCGACGACTACCTGCGCGTCATCAAGCGCCTGAACGCCGACGGCGAGCTGCGCTACTACCCAGGTTCGCCCGAACTGGCCCGCCGCCTGATGCGCCAGCAGGACCGTGCCCTGCTCAACGAGAAGCACCCCGAAGACGGCCCGCTGCTCAAAGAGAACATGAAGAAAGACCCGCGCGTGGTCGTGCATCTGGGCGAAGGCTGGCATGTGCCGCGTGCCTTGCTGCCTGTGCAGGAAAAGCGCGCGATCATGCTGATCGACCCGCCGTTCGAACAGGCCGATGAGCTCAAGCGCTGCACCAATGCCATGAAAGAGGCGATTGGCCGCATGCGTCAGACGGTTGTGGCCATCTGGTACCCGATCAAGGACCAGCGCTCGCTGACCCGCTATTACCAGGACCTGACCAGCACCGGCGCGCCGAAATTGCTGCGGGTCGAGCTATACGTGCACCACCAGGACAGCCCGCAGGGCCTTAATGGTTCGGGCCTGGCCATCGCCAACCCGCCGTGGGGCCTGGAAGAAGAGCTCAAGGAGTTGTTGCCTTGGCTGGCCAAAGAGCTGGCGCAGACGGACGGTAGCTACCGCATGGATTGGCTGATCGCCGAATAATACAGGTTGCCGCGTTGCGCACATGTTTGCGTTATAATTCCGCCCTTTAGCCGCCACCCGCCCAAGAGGCAGCTGGCGCATTTTTACCGAATGAAGAGGCTAATCCCTTGGCATTGACGATTCTTGGCCTGTCCGGCGCCCTTAGCCATGACCCTTCCGCGGCCCTGTACATTGACGGCAAGCTGATTGCCGCCGCCGAAGAAGAGCGCTTCGTGCGTGACAAGCATGCGAAGAACCGCATGCCCTACGAGTCGGCGAAGTTCTGCCTGGAACAGGCAGGCATCAAGCCGTCCGACGTCGACGTGGTAGCCATCCCGTTCGCCCCGATCAGCCTGTTCGGCAAGGCGCGCTGGCACTATGCCAAGCGCTACTGGTACGCCCCGGATCGCGCCCTCGACGCCATCCTGATGGGCAACCGTCGCTACAAGCGCTACCGCAAGAAGATCGTCTGGTGCCTGGAGCAACTGGGCTTCGACCCGAAAAAGGTCAAGATCGAGCCGGTCGAGCACCACCTGGCCCACGCTTCCAGTGCGTACCACTGCTCGGGCTTCAAGGAAAAAACCGCGATTCTCGGCATTGACGGTAAAGGCGAGTACGCCACCACCTTCTTTGGCTACGGCGAAAACGGCAAGATCCACAAGATCAAGGAATTCTTCGACCCGGACTCGTTGGGCGGCCTGTACGGCGCGATCACCGAGTTCCTCGGCTTCGAGATGCTCGATGGCGAGTTCAAGGTCATGGGCATGGCGCCTTACGGCGACGCCAGCAAGTACGATTTCTCGCGCCTGGCCAGCTTCGAAAACGGCGAGCTGGTGATCAACACCGAGTACGCCAACGTCATCGGCCTGCGCCGCTATAAAGAGAAGGGCAAGGGTTTCTACTTCTCGCCGAAACTGATCGAATGGCTGGGCCCCAAGCGCGAAGGCGACATCGCCGACGAGCCGTACATCCACTACGCGGCCAGCATGCAGGCGCTGTTCGAGAAGCTGGCGCTGCAGATGATCGACCACTACCTGGGCGACACCCTGCGTGAAACCGGCAAGCTGGCCTTCGCCGGCGGCTGCGCGCTGAACGTCAAGCTCAACCAGAAGATCATCGCCCGCCCGGACGTGAAGGAACTGTTCGTCCAGCCGGCCTCCGGCGACGCCGGCACTGCCGTTGGCGCCGCAGCCTACGTTTCCCACGCCCGTGGCGTACCGGTCGAGAAGATGGAACACGTCTACCTCGGCCCTTCGTACTCCAACGAGGACGTGATTGCCGCCTGCGCCCGTCATCCGAACCAGCCGAAGTGGCGCAAGCTTGAGAACATGCCCCAGCAGATCGCCAAGATCATGGTGGATGGCAATCCGGTGGCCTGGTTCCAAGGCCGCATGGAGTTCGGTCCGCGTGCCCTGGGTGGCCGTTCGATCATTGGCTGCCCGAGCGTCGAAGGCGTGGCCGACCGCATCAACCACCAGATCAAGTTCCGTGAACGCTGGAGACCTTTCTGCCCGTCGATGCTCGACACCGTTGCCCCGCAGATGATCAAGGTCGACCACCCGGCGCCATTCATGACCTTCACCTTCGAAGTGGCTGAGGAGTGGAAGACGCGCGTACCGGAAGTGGTGCACGAGGACGGCACTTCGCGTGCCCAGGTGCTCAAGCGCGAGTACAACCCGCGCTACTACGACATGATGAAGGCGCTGGAAGACCTGACCGGCAACGGCGTGTCGCTGAACACCTCGCTGAACCGCCGTGGCGAACCGATGATCTGCTCACCGACCGATGCCCTGAACATGTTCTTCGGCTCGGACCTGCAGTACCTGATCATGGAAGACATCCTGGTCGTGAAGGACGGCGCCGCCGCCTATGACCAGCCGCTCTGAACCGCGCATCCTGCAGTTCTGCCATGGTTATGACGGGCCTTTCCTCGACTGCGCCCGTCAGTACGCCAGCCTGTTCCAGGGGCGTGGCTACCAGGTCACCACGGTGTTCCTCACCGGGGCAGCCGACCCGCAGGTAGCGGCCGGCTGTGCGTCGGACGAGGTGTTGTTCCTGGAGTTCAGCTCCAAGGCCGTGCGCGGTTTGAAGCTCGGGGCGATCCGCGCGTTGCGGCGGATCGCGGCCGAGCGCAACTTCGCCTTCTGCATCGCCCACCGCTTCAAGCCCATCTACGTCGCCCTGCTGGGTACCGGCCTGCCGGTGATTGGCGTGCACCATGCCTTTGGTGACTATGAGCGCAAGGGCCGCCGGCTGTTCGCCAACCTGTTCAGCAAGCGCCTGAGCCTGCTGGGTGTGTCGGACGCGGTGCGTGACGACATGCGTCGGTGCCTGCCACAGTGGCCGGCCGAACGCATCCAGACCCTGTACAACCGCATCGACATCGACGCCCTGCAAATGGCCCTGGTGCCGCATGCCGAGGCGCGCCAGGCCCTGGGCCTGGATGCGCAGGCGTGGATCGTCGGCAACGTCGGGCGCTTGCACCCGGACAAGGACCAGGCCACTTTGTTGCGTGGCTTTGCCCAAGCGCTGCCGGGGCTGCCGGCGGGTGCTCGCTTGGCTATCCTCGGCAAGGGCCGCCTGGCGGACGAACTCAAGGCCTTGGCTGCCGAGCTCGGTATTGCCGGGCAGGTGGACTTCCTGGGTCAGGTGCCGGATGCGCGGCGTTACTTCCAGGCCTTCGATGTGTTCGCCCTGAGCTCCGACCATGAGCCGTTCGGCATGGTCCTGCTCGAAGCCATGGTCGCCGGCGTGCCGGTGCTGGCCACGGCCTGTGGCGGTGCCCGCGAAGTCGTCGAGGGTGTTGGCGTGCTGTTCCCGTTGGGCGATGCTGCCCAGCTGGCTCAAGGCCTGAAGCACATGGCCACGCTGGACGCCGAGCAGCGCCAGGCTTGTGCCGAGCACATGCTGCAGCGCCTGCGTGAGCGTTTCTCCGACCAGGCAGTGCGCGAGGCCTTCTGGCAGCTGCCGCAGGTGCGTGCGCTGGTGGGGCAGGCCTGATGCTCAATCGTATCCAGGCCTTCCGCGAACGCGGTTGGCAAACTGTCGACGCCAAGGCCTATGCCGAGGCATGGGCGCGCTTTGGTGGCAGTGTCGCCACCCATCCGCTGGTGGTCGAGCAACTGGCTGATCTGGCGCAGATCCCGGTGCGATACCTGGGTTGGTATCAGGCCGGTGAGCTCAAGGCCGCCATTCCCACCTGGGGGCACCACCTGGCGCTGGCCAAGGACGTGCTCAAGCGTGCCGGCAAGAAAGCCCTGTTCGACCTTGGCAATGCCGAAATCATCCTGCCGGCGGCGGTCGATGCCGCGGCGCCGTTGCGTCATACCGTGCGTTACCTGTCCGAGCTGAACCAAGGGCGCTTCAGCGGCCTGAAGGCGCAGAAGGAGCAGTTGGCGATGGCCCGGGCGCCCGAAGATCTGTCGAAGAAGTTCCGCTACAACCAGCGCCGCGAACTGCGCCTGCTGGAAGAGGCGGGCGGCGTGGTACGCCCGATCAGTGACTTCGCTGCCCAGGACATCGCCAGCATGTACTGCGACCTGTTCCTGCGCCGCTGGGGCTTTCCAGCCACAGGCGCCGAGCGCATGGCCGATGTGCTGGAGCGCCTGCGCGAGCTGCTGATCGGCTCGGTGCTGCTGCTGGACGGCAAGCCGATTGCCATCCAGTTGGTGTACCGCGTCGAAGCGCCAGAGTGGATCAGCGTCGAATACATCAATGGCGGCGTCGACCCTGAAACCAAGGCCTTCAGCCCCGGCAGTGTGCTGAGCTTCCTCAATACCCAGGCCGCTTGGGAAGATGCCCGCGCGCGCAACAAGCCACTGCGGTTCTCGTTCGGCCGTGCCGACCGCGAGTACAAGGACCGTTGGTGCAACCCCGTGCCGGTGTATCAGGCGTGAGCCGCAAGCAGCAGTTGCTCAAGCGCCACCGGCGCAACAAGCGCCTGGGCCTGCTGGTGGGCCTAGTCGCGCTTGTCGCCCTCGGTGTTATCAGCTGGTGGTGGCTGCCACTGCTGCTGTTGCCGCTGCTCTGGGCTGCCCATGAAGCCTGGTTTGCCGACCACCTGTTCTATGCGCCAGGTGAGGACTATGCCTACGACTTTGGCGACCAGGCGCAACCGGTACCAGCCAGCCTGCAGGACGGTCTGCTCAAGGCCGAGTGCGCGCTGCAGGGCGACGAAACCCTGGTGCTTGAGCTGCACGTAAAAAGCAGCTGGCTGGGGCGGTTTCTCGACCCTCGGGTCGAGCTGACCGCTGCCGATCAGTCCGATCGGCAAACGTTCGAGCGTGGTGTCGATGGCGTGCGGTTCCTCAACCTGACTGGCCTGGCTGCGCCGCTGCAAGCCGGCACGTTGCGCCTGCGCGGTCGGCATTGCCGGCTGCTGGGCCAGGCTCGGCTGTGGATAACCCCGGCGGTCGAGCTGCAGCGGCGTCGGGTGATGGTAATCGCGCCACATGCCGACGACGCCGAGCTGGCCGCGTATGGCCTGTACAGTCAGGCCGACGAAACCTGGGTGGTGACCCTGACCGCCGGTGAGATCGAGGCCGAGCATTATCAACAGATGGGCCTGGCAAAAGCTGAGGCCGCGCGTCTGAAGGGCCGCCTGCGTGCCTGGGACAGCATCGCCGTGCCGCGTTGGGCCGGTGTGCCGGAGTCGCGTTGCGTGCAACTGGGTTACTTCTGCCTGCAACTGCCTGCCATGCAGGCCGCGCCCGATCAGCCGGCCGTCTCTCGTGACGCCGAACTCGCCGATATTCGCCTGTTCCGCCAGTTCAACCCGTTCCCATTGCCAGGCGACCGCGATGGCGCGCCAACCTGGCACAACCTGCTGGCCGACCTGCGTGCCTTGCTGGAACTGGCAAGGCCAGAGGTGTTGGTGATGCCGCACCCGCAACTCGACCCGCATCCCGACCACATCTGCGCTCAGGCGGCAGTGCTGGAAGCCCTGCAAGGCCTGGCCTGGCAGCCACAAACCCTGCTGTGCTATGCCAACCACCTGCATGACAACGACCGCTGGCCTATGGGCGACAGCGGCGATGGCGTGGCCCTGCCTCCGCAGTTGAGCGCTGCGCAGGCCTGGGCACCTTGCAGCCTGGTCCTGGACCGGGCTACCCAGCACGACAAGGCCATGGCCCTGGGCATGATGCACGACCTGCAGCCGCCCGCGCCGTTCAAGCGCCGCCTGCGCCGCTGGTTGCAACGCTGGCTGGCCGCGCGTCGGCCGTCGCCTTATGGAGAGAACGAGTTCTTCCGCAAGGCCGTGCGCCGACACGAACTGTTCTGGCGACGCGAACTGTAAGCACGCCCCATGGTTGACCGCGATGGCGCAGAGCGCCCAAGGAAAGCAATGAAAGTCCTATTTCTGGTACAGAAGGAACAGCGGGCGATTCTCGACCGCCTGTACGACGGCGTCGCGGCCAACTGCGAATGCGACCTGCGCTGGCTGACCAGCGAAGACCAACGCAACCTGCGTCGCTATTTCAAGCGTGAAGTGCAGGTTGAACGCTATGACCGCATCGTGTTCTTCCTGCGCTTCAAGCAGGAGATACGCCAGGTGGCCTTCATCCGTACCGTGCCGAACCTGGTCATCCTTGAGCACGACGCCTACCAGAACTACATCCCGTGCAAGTACACCGGCAAGTTCAGCGCCCATTACCGGCAACTGCCATGGGCCCGGGTGATCAGCTCTGGCTACATGGTCAGCGAACGCCTGCGCCAGGAGGGTTTTGACGCGGTGTTCGTGCCCAAGGGCTACGACGAGCAGTTGCTGACGGACCAGGGGCGTGAGCGCGATATCGAACTGGCCTTCGTCGGCAGTGTCAACAGCGTGGCCTACAGCGGTCGCAAGGCGCTGCTGGACGAGTTGGGGCAGGTCGAGAACCTGCTGGTAACCCGCACCAAGTCGGGTGAGGACTACTGCAACACGCTCAACCGTATCCGTTTTTTCGTCAGTGCCGACGTCGGTATGGGCGAATACATGATCAAGAACTTCGAAGCCATGGCCTGTGGCTGTGTGTTGCTGGCGTACGACCAGGGCGAGGAAGAAAACCGCGCATTGGGCCTGCAGGACATGCACAACGTGGTGTTCTATGACAACATCCCGACCCTTCAGGAAAAGCTCCGCCGCTTGCGCGCGGACCCTGATCTGGCCCGGCAGATTGCAGAAAATGGTCGCCATTTGGCGGTTTCCCGTTTCAGTTTCGGCGCAGTTGGACGTAGCATCGTCGACCAAATGCGCCCGGCGCTCAGGCCCCACCCGCCATTGTCTGCATGGCAGCGGCTGCGCCTGAAGCTGGGCATCTAAATAAGAGCTTTCACGCCCAGGAGCGGGTTGTTGAAAGCCGACAGTCGCAATGCGGAGGGAGTCCGGTGCGCTTTTCAAATGAGAGTGACGTCACGCTCGTCGTGACCAGTTGTGGGCGGTTCGATCTGCTCAAAGACACCCTTGAGAGTTTCGATCGCTACAACACCGCGCCCATTCGCGAGGTATTCATCACCGAAGATTCCGGTGACGATGCCGTGCATGCCGCTGTGCCGGAGCACTGGAAGCCGTACTGCAAGGTGTTCGTCAATCGGCCCAAGCTTGGCCAATTGCCGTCTATCGACCTGGCTTACAGCCACGTCAAGACGCCGTACATCTTTCACTGCGAAGACGACTGGCATTTCTACCGCCAAGGCTTCGTCGAAGACTCGCGGGCCATTCTGGAGGTCAGCCCCAACCTGTTGCAGGTGTGGCTGCGCAGCCATGCCCACGACCTGGCTATCCACAGCCCGTACATCCACCTGGGTGATCGCCAGGTAATCGCCGGCGTGCCGTGTTATCCGCTGCTTTCCGAAAAAGCCGAATGGCAGGCATTCTCGCTCAATCCTGGCCTGCGTCGCTTGAGCGATTACCAGCGCTGCGCGCCATTTGCCGCCTATGCTGGAGAGAAGGCGCTTTCCCGACGCTACGCTGAGTTAAATCTGACAGCGGTCACCTTGGAGGGTGATGCAGTCTTGCACACAGGATTCGGTAATCACGTGACCTTGCCCATTGAAGTGGAGCGTAAGGCCAAGCGTCGTCAACGTGATCGGATAAAGCTGGCATTGACGCTGGTGACGGGTGCCTTGATCGGCATGGGTATCACCATTTTTGTTCAATGAAGTCGCTGTCCCACCTGACATGAGCGGGAGAGGGCCCATGAACATCGTCAATATGATGTGGGCGGGTGGAACGCCGTACATGTCCATCCACAAGGTGCATCGGCAGGTGTTGTCGAACGCGGGTGCCGATGCCCGGATCAGTAACTGGCTGCTGCTGGGCAGCGGGCTCTGCTGTGGGCTCGGTTCTACCCGGGAGTGGCACATGCCGTCACGTGCGCTCAAAGGGCGGCACTTGTGGCGCTTGCTTCGCCCGTGGCTGCGCATGCGCTTGCGCAAGGCGCTGGCCGAAGCCAGGGCAGAAATCGTGCTGCTCGACGGTATTGGCGTCGCGCGGCTGGTGCTGCCGTTGCTGCAGAACATTCCCGAGGTGCGCGCCAAGGTGCTGTTCCATGGCAAGACGCGTCTGCACGCCAGCGATATTCGCCTGTTGCGCAGGCTCCCGGCCGAGCGCCTGAGTATCGCAGCGGTGTCGCAGACCTTGGCCGAGTCGCTGGAACGCGATCTGGGCAGGCCGGTGCAGACGCTACGCATGGCGCTCGACCCACTGGCGTTCGTCGAGCCGTTGCTGAGCCGGGACCAGGCCAGGCAGGCGCTGCGATTGCCTCAGGCCGGCGGGGTGATGTTGGGTGCGGTAGGGCGTTTGGTAGAGAGCAAGGGCTTTGAAATGCTGATCGAGGCATTCGCCAAAGCCTGTGCTCGGCAACCGAGCCTGCAACTGGCGATCATTGGCGAGGGGCCGCAGCACGCCGCGCTCCAGGCACGTATCGACGCGCTGGGCCTGGCTGGGCGGGTTCATCTATGTGGCCACCGCGAAGACCTGCAGCAGTTGTATCGGGCCTTCGACTGGCTATTGGTGCCTTCGCGTTCCGAAGGGCTGGGGCTGGTAGTGCAAGAGGCCGTGATGGCCGATGTGCCGGTGGTGTGCAGCGACCTGCAAGTGTTCCGCGAGCAGTTGCGCGACACCGGGGGCTACCTGCCCATTGCCGACGAGAGCGCCTGGGCCGAGGCGATCGAGCGTTGTTCGGCGTTGAGCGCTTCGGCGGTTGCCGCGCAGCAGCGCCAGGCGTTGGCGCCGGAGCAGGCCTGGCAGGCGTTCTGCAACGGCTCGCAGAGCCTGTTGCGCAGCTGACGCTCAGCGCGCCAGCAGGGCTGCCTCGAAGGCGGCGAGGGGGAACCGGTCGCCCAGGTTCTCCCGCTCGATATAGCGCACCATATGCTGCACATTGCGCCGAATCATGCGTGCCGACAGCGGCGGGCGCAGGAAACGCATATCGGCCATGTCGATCAGGCCCAGGCGCTGGTCGGGGGTGACCACCACGTTGCCCAGGTGCAGCGAGCGAAAGTACACACCGCTGCGGTGCAGCTGGCGAATCAGTTCGATCAGGCGTGGCAGGTAAACGTCCCAGCTGAAGCCTTCATCGCGCGACATCTGCAGCAGCGTGCGCCCGGGCAGCGGGCGATACAGCACGGCGGTGCGGCCAGGCAGGTCGAGCTTGTGCTGGCTGATCACCTCGAGGGTGGGGATGCCCAGTTGCGCCAGCTGCGCGGCGTTATCGACAAAGCGCTGGGAGTAAGGGCGCAAAAGCGCAGATGAAATCAGTCGCTTCCTACGAAAAACCTTAAGGAAATTTCCATTCGCGAGCAGGTAGACTTTGGCACCATGGCTGTCTGCCTCAAGCACCTGTGCGCCTTGTGTCAGCTGATCGAAGTCGACCTGGGTGAGCCGGGAGCATTGCATGAATAGAGCCTTGTCGTCTGGCGAGCAAAATGACCGGCAATAATGCCGAAAATAATGCTGTAGCACCATGGATGGTGTCTTTGATTCATCGGGGGAAAGGATGTTGTATCAAAAAAGCTGGGCACGGGCCTGGTTAGGTTTGGGTCTGGTCTGGTTCCTGGCGGCGATTGCCCTGGCACCGAGCAACAAGGTTTATCAGCAGGGGCTGGTGTTGTTCCTGTGGCTGCCGACGCTGGTCTTGGCCTGGTCGGCGCGTGACGTGCTGGTGCAGGCCTGGAAGCGCCAGCCGGCGCTGTGGGGGAGCGTGCTGCTGCTGTTGGCCTGGAGCGGGCTGAGCCTGGTGTGGTCATCTGCGGAAGATGACGGGCGGGAGATCAAACGGCTGCTCTACATCCTGGTGTTCCTGTTGGCTTTCCCGTTGCTCGCCCAGCTTGGCCTGGGCCGTATTCGCCAGCTGTTGCTGCTTGGCAGCGCGCTACTGGCCATTGCGGCACTGGTCTCGATCATCAAGTTCTATGGGTTGCAGCGCATGCCTTTGCTGATGAGGCTGGCGGGTATCGGTGAGATATCCCACCCCATCCTGGGCGCCTATGTCATTGGCTCGGCCGTGCTCTTCCTGCTCTACGAGCCACCTCGGCAACGAGGCTTGCAGCTGTTGTGGCTGGCGGCACTGGCTTGCCTGGGGGCCTTCGCCATGCTCAGCCAGAGCCGTGGGGCGCTTCTGGCGCTGGTGATCACCGTGGTGATGGCGCCGCTGTGGTTCCGCGACCGCCACAGCCGAGTGTTTTCCATCCTCGCAGTCATTGCCACGGGCCTTGCTTTCTACTTGGTGTACGATCTGATCGCCAAGCGTGGCTCGTCGTACCGGCCGGAAATCTTCCATGCTGTGGTGGACATGATTGCCGCGCATCCCTGGACTGGCCTGGGCCTGGGCTCGGCCTACGAGGTGAGTGCGGTTGGCAAGCATTTTGACCATACCCACAACATGTTCACCCACATCGCGGTCGAGATGGGGCTGCCCGGTATGCTGCTGTGGACCATGGTATGGCTGTTCACGCTGGGTGAAATCGTGCGCGCGCGCGGCACCCTGTTCGGCAAGGTCCTGCTGGGGTTCTGGGTGTATTCGACCCTGGCCATGCAGTTCGATGCTGCCAGCCTCACTGGTACGCCGCGTGCCGAATGGTTCATCAGCTGGCTGCCGGTGGGCCTTGCCATGATGCTGCCATGGGGGCGTGCCGAAAATGACGCCTGTGGTAAAATTTCCGGTTCAACCTGAACAGCGAGCTCGATAATGGCCGAAACCCCGCGACCGGCGGAGCACACCTCCAGCCTGAAGATCTACTTCCGGCTGCTGAGCTATGTGAAACCCTATGTCGGCATTTTCCTGCTGAGCATTGTCGGTTTCGTGATCTTTGCCTCGACCCAGCCGATGCTGGCCGGCATTCTCAAGTATTTCGTCGATGGCCTGAGCAACCCCGAAGCGGTGTTGTTCCCCAACGTGCCCTACCTGCGTGACCTGCAATTGCTGCAGGCGGTGCCGCTGCTGATCATCCTGATCGCCGCCTGGCAGGGCCTGGGCTCGTTCCTCGGCAACTACTTCCTGGCCAAGGTGTCCCTGTGCCTGGTGCACGACCTGCGTGTGGAGTTGTTCAACAAGCTGCTGGTGCTGCCTAACCGCTACTTCGACAACCACAACTCCGGTCACCTGATTTCGCGCATCACCTTCAACGTGACCATGGTCACCGGCGCGGCCACCGATGCCATCAAGGTGGTGATCCGCGAAGGCCTGACCGTGGTGTTCCTGTTTGCCTACCTGCTGTGGATGAACTGGCACCTGACCCTGGTGATGGTCGCCATCCTGCCGGTGATCGCGGTCATGGTCAGCATCGCCAGCAAGAAATTCCGCAAGCAGAGCAAGAAGATCCAGGTGGCAATGGGCGACGTTACCCACGTGGCGTCGGAAACCATCCAGGGCTACCGCGTGGTCCGCAGCTTCGGCGGCGAGGCCTACGAGGAGCAGCGTTTCGGCAAAGCCAGCCAGAGCAACACCGACAAGCAACTGCGCATGACCAAGACCGGCTCGCTGTACACGCCGATGCTGCAACTGGTGATCTACAGCGCCATGGCCGCGCTGATGTTCCTGGTGCTGTTCCTGCGGGGCGAGTCCACCGCCGGTGACCTGGTAGCCTATATCACTGCTGCTGGCCTGCTGCCCAAGCCGATTCGCCAGCTGTCGGAAGTCAGCTCGACCATCCAGAAGGGCCTGGCAGGTGCCGAGAGCATCTTCGAGCAGTTGGACGAAGAGCCTGAGCTGGACACCGGTACTGTCGAGAAGGAGCGTGTGGAAGGGCGCCTGGAAGTGCGCAACCTGAGCTTCACCTACCCGGGTACCGAGCGTGAAGTGCTGAGCGACATCAGTTTTGTCGCCGAACCTGGGCAGATGATCGCCCTGGTCGGCCGTTCCGGCAGTGGCAAGTCGACCTTGGCGGCGCTTATCCCACGCTTCTATCACCACGACCAGGGGCAGATTCTGCTCGATGGCGTGGAAATCGAAAACTATCGCCTGCGCAACCTGCGTCGCCATGTTTCGCAGGTAACCCAGCACGTCACCCTGTTCAACGACACCGTGGCCAACAACATCGCCTACGGTGACTTGGCCGGTGCCCCACGCGCAGACATCGAAGCCGCCGCAGCCGATGCCTACGCCAAGGAGTTCGTCGACCGGCTGCCGAAGGGCTTCGATACCGAAGTGGGAGAGAACGGTGTACTGCTGTCCGGTGGCCAGCGCCAGCGCCTGGCAATTGCACGGGCGCTGCTGAAAAACGCGCCGCTGCTGATCCTCGACGAGGCTACTTCTGCGTTGGATACAGAGTCCGAGCGGCATATCCAGGCTGCCCTGGATCACGTGATGCAAGGCCGTACCACGCTGGTGATCGCTCACCGCCTGTCGACGATCGAGAAGGCCGACCAGATCCTGGTCATGGACCAGGGCCGCCTGGTCGAGCGTGGCACGCATGCCGAGCTGCTTGCGGCCAATGGCCATTATGCCCGCTTGCATGCCATGGGCCTGGATGAGCCGGCCAAGGCCGATATCACCTGAACCCTCCTTGATCGGGGCCGTCATGGCCCCGATTGTCACGGGAATTTTCTGGGTACGATCTGGCCATAAAGCCGTCGACTACCCTGTGCTAATATCCTGCCCCTGTTCATTATTTCCATATGGGTTGCCCATGAAGTTGTCCATGCCGCGTTTCGATCAAGCCCCGGTACTGGTGGTCGGCGATGTCATGCTCGACCGCTACTGGCATGGCGGTACTTCGCGTATTTCGCCTGAAGCGCCAGTCCCGGTGGTCAAGGTCGATCAAATCGAGGATCGCCCCGGCGGCGCGGCCAACGTTGCCTTGAACATTGCCGCGCTGGGCGCGCCGGCTTCGCTGATCGGCGTCACCGGCCAGGACGAAGCTGCCGACAGCCTGGCCAACAGCCTGCAGGCTGCCGGTGTGCGTTCGGTGTTCCAGCGCATCGCGCATCAGCCGACCATCGTCAAGCTGCGGGTCATGAGCCGTCACCAGCAACTGCTGCGTATCGATTTCGAAGAGCCGTTCGCCACCGACCCATTGTCGCTGGCCACCGAGGTCGACAGCCTGCTCGAGGGCGTCAAGGTGCTGGTTCTGTCCGACTACGGCAAGGGCGCGCTGAAGAATCACCAAAGCCTGATCCAGGCGGCGCGGGCCAAAGGCATTCCGGTGCTGGCCGACCCCAAGGGCAAGGATTTTTCCATTTACCGTGGTGCCAGCCTAATCACCCCGAACCTCAGCGAGTTCGAGACCATCGTTGGCCGTTGCACCGATGAGGCCGACCTGGTTGCCAAGGGTTTGCAACTGCTGCAGGACCTGGACCTCGGCGCCTTGCTGGTAACCCGTGGCGAGCACGGCATGACCCTGCTGCGCGTGGGCCAGCCGGCGCTGCACCTGCCGGCGCGGGCACGTGAAGTGTTCGACGTGACCGGTGCCGGTGATACCGTCATCTCCACCCTCGCCGCAGCCATTGCCGCTGGCGAGGACCTGCCCCATGCTGTGGCCCTGGCCAACCTGGCGGCAGGCATCGTGGTCGGCAAGCTGGGTACGGCGGCCATCAGCGCCCCTGAACTGCGCCGCGCCATCCAGCGTGAGGAAGGCTCCGAGCGCGGTGTGCTGGGCCTGGAGCAACTGCTGCTGGCCATCGATGACGCGCGGGCACACAAAGAGAAGATCGTCTTCACCAACGGCTGCTTCGACATCCTGCATGCCGGGCATGTCACCTACCTGGAACAGGCACGGGCCCAAGGCGATCGCCTGATCGTCGCGGTCAACGACGATGCTTCGGTCAGCCGCCTGAAAGGGCCGGGCCGGCCAATCAACAGTGTCGACCGGCGCATGGCCGTACTGGCCGGCTTGGGCGCGGTGGACTGGGTGATCAGCTTCCCGGAAGGCACCCCGGAAAACCTGCTGAGCCAGGTCAAGCCGGATGTGCTGGTCAAGGGTGGCGACTACGGCATCGACCAGGTGGTGGGTGCCGATATCGTCAAGGCCTATGGCGGCACGGTGAAGGTGCTGGGGCTGGTCGAGAACAGCTCGACCACGGCGATTGTCGAGAAAATTCGCAAGAACTGATACAGCTGGGGCTGCAGAGCAGCCCCGCTATCACTTGTTCAGGCTAGTACGAGCCCGCTCCAGCAGTGCCCGCGCCTTGTCGCCAAAGCGCTGCAGGTGCGATGCCTTCACCGGCTTGTTTTCCACCAGCCCCTGCTGCTTCACCCAGTCCTTCCAGCGTACCCGCTCATCCGCCACCACCCAGCCTTCCTGCCGGGCAAAACTCTCGGCCAGG
>NZ_BCBQ01000098.1:0-20342 GCF_001320885.1 Pseudomonas sp. NBRC 111140 | reverse complement strand
CCGACGGGCAGGGCGGTAAATTGTTGAAAAAGGGCAGAGGGTGGTTGATGCGGTTGCATGTGTATAAGCTGCAAGTAGCGAGCTTCATGCTCGACTGGACAGGAATCCTCCATGCGTTTGTTCAATATTCTGGCAGCCGGTTGCCTGGCGCTGATCTCGGCCACAGCCGTGGCTGAAAATGTCTCAGGCCTTTATCAGGTACGCGAGCCGGTGACCGGGCAGGGTGCCGAAGCCCGTACAGCAGCCACCGTCAACGCCCTCGACACGCTGGTGCTACGCCTGACCGGCGATCCAAAGGCCGTACAAAGCCCGGCATTGGCCGAGCTGCGTAAGGACCCACAGCAAATCATCAATCAAGTGGGCAGCGAAGCCGGCCCGCCCGAGTCGGTGGTGGTCGAGTTCGACCCCGGCAGCACCGAGCGTGCTTTGCGCAAGGCTGGCCTGGCCCTGTGGGGCAGTAACCGGCCCTCGATCCTGGGGTGGTGGCTGAACGACAGCGTCGAAGGCAGCAACCTGGTCGGTGATGGCCAGGCGACTGCCCAGCCCCTGCGTCGCGCCGCCCAGCACCGTGGCCTGCCGCTGCGCTTGCCGCTGGGCGACCTGCAGGAGCAACTGGTCGCCAATGCCAAGCAGATCGAAGGCAGCGATCCGGCGCCGCTGCGCGAAGCCTCAGAACGCTATGGCGCCGATGCATTGCTGGCGGTACATGCCCAGGAGGCCGACGGCAAGTGGCAGGCTAAGTGGCAGCTGTGGCTGGGCGACCAGCGTGAGCAGGGGAGTGCCGAGGGCGCGGACCAGGCAGCTCTTGCCGATGCGGTGATGCTGGCGGTAAGCAGCCGCCTGGCGCCGCGCTACGTCACCCGGCCGGGCGCCAGCAGCCAAATGCAAGTGCAAGTGCAGGGCATGAACCTGCAGCGCTACGCCGAGCTGGCCCGTGTACTGGAGCCGTATGGCCCTCGTTTGCAAATGGCCGAAGGCACTACCCTGACCTACGGTGTGACTGGCAATCGTGAGCAGCTGCGCGCCCAGCTTGGCCTGGCCAAGCTGCAGGAAATGCCGGCAGAGCAGGCGCCGGTAGTGCCTGCTACGCCAGCGCCAGCCGCCGATGCCGTCGCCGGGCAGCCCGCGCCCGCGCAGCCTGCGCCCAAGCCGTTCGACGGCCTGCGTTTTCGCTGGTAAGGGGAGCACACCGTGACCGACATGCGTCGCTGGATCTGGCTGGGTGCCGCCCTGCTTATCGCTGTGCTGCTTTATAGCCTGCACAATATTCTTACCCCGTTCCTGGTCGGCATTCTGCTGGCCTACCTGGCCGACCCTCTGGTCGATCGCCTCGAACGCCTGGGCCTGTCGCGCACTTGGGGCGTGGTGGTGGTGTTCGGCCTGTTCACCCTGGTGCTGCTGGCCTTGCTGCTGGTGCTGGTGCCGATGCTTGCCAAGCAGTTGGTGCGTCTGTACGAGTTGGCGCCGCAGATGCTCGACTGGCTCGAACAGGTGGCGCTGCCTTGGGCGCAGAGCCGTCTGGGCCTGGCCGATGGCTTCTGGAAGTTCGACAAGATCAAGGCCGCCATCGGTGCGCACATGGGCCAGACCACCGATATCGTTGGCATGTTGTTGTCCCACGCGACCGCTTCGAGCCTGGCGTTGATGGCCTGGCTGGCCAATATGGTGCTGATCCCGGTAGTGGGCTTCTATCTGCTGCGCGATTGGGACCTGATGATGGGCAAGCTGCGCGGCCTGCTGCCGCGCCAGCGTGAGCCGCAAGTGATGGGCCTGGCGGGCGAGTGTCATGAAGTGCTGGGGGCATTCGTGCGCGGGCAACTGATGGTAATGCTGGCCCTGGGCATCATCTATTCGGCCGGGCTTATGCTGGTGGGGCTCGAACTGGGCCTACTGATCGGCATGCTCGCCGGCCTTGCTGCCATCGTGCCGTACATGGGCTTCATCATTGGCATTGGTGCCGCGCTGGTGGCTGGCCTGTTCCAGTTCGGCGGCGACCTGTACCCGATGCTGGGCATCGTTGCGGTGTTCATGGTCGGGCAGGCGCTGGAGGGCATGGTGCTGACCCCGCTACTGGTGGGGGACCGCATTGGCCTGCACCCGGTAGCCGTTATCTTCGCCATCCTGGCCGGTGGTGAGCTGTTCGGCTTTACCGGGGTGCTGCTGGCCTTGCCGGTGGCGGCGGTGATCATGGTGTTGCTGCGGCATATGCATGACCTGTACAAGGAGTCGGACATGTACGCGGGAGATATCGATCCTGACTTGTAACGGTGGGGCTGCCGTGCTGCCCGCCCGGTACATGGCAGCCTCTGCAACGGTTGAAAGTAGTGCAACTTGTTGATTTTGCTTGCGCTATCTGCAGCCGAGATTGTGCGCCCCGCGTTGCAGGTATAGACTTTGCACATTGTTCACCAAAGGCCCCCTGCGGTCCTGTAGACCGCCCGCGAGCATGAAACCACCGATCCAGTTGCCCCTGGGTGTGCGCCTGCGCGATGACGCCACCTTCATCAACTACTATCCGGGCGCCAATGCTGCGGCATTGGGTTACGTCGAGCGGCTATGCGAAGCCGACGCCGGCTGGACCGAGAGCCTTATCTACCTGTGGGGCAAGCAGGGTGTTGGCCGTTCCCACCTGTTGCAGGCCGCCACTCATCGCTTCCAGCAACGTGGCGAACCCGCTGTCTACCTGCCACTGGCGCAACTGCTCGATCGTGGCGTAGGTTTGCTCGACTATCTGGCCCAATACGAACTGGTGTGCATCGACGATCTGCATGTGATCGCCGGCAAGGCTGACTGGGAAGAAGCCATGTTCCACCTGTTCAACCGCCTGCGCGACAGTGGCCGGCGCTTGCTGCTGGCTGCCTCGGCATCACCGCGTGAACTGCCGGTGAAGCTGCCGGACCTGAAGTCGCGGCTGACCCTGGCCCTGGTATTCCAGATGCGTGGCCTGTCCGACGAAGACAAGCTGCGGGCCCTGCAACTGCGTGCTTCGCGCCGTGGTCTGCACCTCACCGACGAAGTCGGTCACTTCATCCTCACCCGCGGTGCGCGCAGCATGAGTGCGCTGTTCGACCTGCTCGAACGCCTCGACCAGGCTTCGCTGCAGGCGCAACGCAAGCTCACCATCCCATTCCTGAAAGAAACCCTGGGCTGGTAACCCCTTGAAAACGCTGGGCCAGAGCGGCAAAACAAAAAAGTCACATCTTTTTCGATAAAATTTGCAAATGGCCATGATAGAGGGCATAGTTTCACCCTTCTAAAGGATTACAGACACGGTCGTGCCCATGCTGAAGCGCTTCGCACCCCTCGTGCCACTCGCACTCGTGACCCTGCTTTTTGGCTGCGCGGCCCAAGGCCCAGCGTCTCATTCAGAGCCTCAGGATCACACCCCGATCGCCGCACAATCGGCAATCAAGGCCAAAGCCTCGTCCTCGTCGGTATTCGGCGAGCCGGAGGAGCTGGCCACTGAAGATGACCTGGAGTCGTTCTCCAGCAGCAAGCCTTACCAGCTGCCAGTGCTGGCTGACAGCATTCTCGAGCGCGGCATGTCGCTGATCGGCACCCGCTACCGCTTCGGTGGTACCTCGGAAAAGTCCGGCTTCGACTGCAGTGGCTTCATCGGCTACCTGTTCCGCGAAGAGGCGGGCATGACCCTGCCGCGCTCCACGCGTGAAATGATCAACGTCGATGCCCCGAAAGTGGCCCGCAACAAGCTCAAGCCAGGTGACCTGCTGTTCTTCAGCACCAATGGCCGCGGTCGCGTAAGCCATGCTGGCATCTACTTGGGTGACAACCAGTTCATCCACTCCAGCAGCCGCCGCAGCGGCGGTGTGCGCATCGACAGCCTCGGTGACCGCTACTGGAGCAAGACCTTCATCGAAGCCAAGCGAGCCTTGGCCATGGCGCCGACCAACATCGCGCGCAACTGATGGCAAAATGATGCACCCTGCCGCGGCGGCGATGCTTTGAAAAAAGCTCGCCGCCGTGCGCATTTACAGAAAGCGTCTAATCTAAATTCTCAACTCTTTTCGGCTGCGGCGCAGCGGTCTCAGACAGGATGTTCTGGCCATGGTAAAGATGGCGCGCTTCGCATTTCTCTCCCTGGCGGCATTACTCGCTGCCTGCTCCAGCCGTGCGCCTGCGCCGGCCCCTGTGGTACAGCCGCAGGTCACCTACAGCCAACCCAACCCTTCGCCGATTGCCGATGACGTGTTGATTCGCGCCATTGGGCTGGTGGGTACGCCTTATCGTTGGGGTGGCAATACACCGGATTCCGGTTTCGACTGCAGCGGCCTGATCAAATATGTGTACCGTGATGCTGCCGGCATCAGCCTGCCGCGTTCCACGCGAGAAATGATCGTCATGCGCGCGCCGACGGTTGACGCCAAGTCGCTGCAGTCCGGTGATCTGGTGTTCTTCGCCACCAGTGGTGGCTCGCAGGTCAGCCATGCCGGCATTTATGTTGGGGAAGGGCGCTTCGTGCATGCCCCTTCCACCGGCGGTACCGTGCGCCTGGACTACCTGTCCAACAGCTACTGGGCCAAAGCCTACCTGCAGGCCAAGCGTGTGATCCCGCAAGGGCACCTCGCACAGAACCCCTGACAGCGCTTGGGGTGTGGCGTTGCAGGAGCCGCTGAGCGCGGTTCCTGCAGCGCAGGTTTTGTCCAACCTTGCAGGTCTGGCCACCGCGTCACGCTTCGTGGCAGTGCACACCTACCGCTGATTCATGCCATGGCAAGACGATGATGCCTTCTTTGGGTGTCATCTGGAGTGGGCCATGAGCAAGATCGAAGAACAAACCCGTCATAGCCTTGAATTGGCTGATGCCGTGATCCCCTTGATCCGGCTGGTCGATGAAGTGCTGCACGCTTACCCTGATCCCTACCTGCTAGCGAGCAGGCACGCAGAGCAGATTGTGTTCAAACACACTGGCAAGCGTGTGGATCCGCGGTTCGTCTGGTGGCACCAGTTCAATACCGAGAGTTCCAGCAGCCGCAGTTTCACGGGGTGGCAGCACAGAGGGCTGCCACAGAAGTCGCTGGTGCTTACCGAGCTGGTAGTAGAGCGGTTCGATGACTACTTTCAGGATGCTGTAGATGAGCTGGACCTGCGCGGCGGCTTCTATTGGCAGGGGCCTCACGCGGCTTTTTACGACGAGCGTAATGAAGTCCGCATGCTGGGTAGCGCGGTGCAGCAGGACTTGTGGGCACTGGATTTCGCATCACTCTACCGCGGAGAGGTCGAGCGTTTTTGGGCGGCTCACGAGAAGAGTTTTCGAGTACTGGCCAAAGTCAACCTGCTGGGTGAAGGAAGGCTTGCGCTGACTTGCCAGCGGATCTCGCAGTCGGACTGGCGACATCTGTGCGCCATGGTAAGCGAGACGCTTTCGGGCGTAGAGCTGCCCACCCTGCAGAAGTTGCGTCAGGACAATGACGAGCCTCCGCTCACGGTCGTTCGCTACGTGTTTGGCGAGGGAGACAGGGGCTGCCTGTTCACCTTCCACGCACAGGGTGGAAGGGTATTGGCGTACTTGCCTTGGCACGCTGAGGCGCTCAGGGCATTCGATTCCGAGCTGGAAATGGTCCGCTGGCTTGTGACGCGATGGCAAACGCCGCAGGCATTGGACAGCTTTATCGCGCAAGGGCATGGCAACCGGCACGATGCCGCCAGGCAGCAGTTGATCAAGGTGCACCTAAAAGGCATCGCTGACAGCCGTTCGGATGAGGCGGCGTTGATCGCGCTCAAGCTGTTCGAGCGTCCGCTCAATGGTAACTTCTTCACCTGCATCATAGAGCAGGCGCTCGACGAGATGCGCCGTAATGCGCAACTGATGCGTGATAACACAAGTTTGCGCAAGGCAATGCTCAGCGGTTATCTGTCAGCATTCATCGGCGTCTTCGGCGGCTTCGTTCCTTTGGGGTGGCCGATATCCCTGATGTTGCTCGGGGCGGGTGTGGCGAAGGTCGCCCTGGATATTGATGAAGCCCTTAACGCGACAGACGCGCAATCGCGCATGAGTGCACTGCGTTCTGCAGTGCTCGACAGCGTGTTCGCAAGTTTCAACTTGTTGGATGTAACGACACAGCCAAGTCTGGGGAGTGTTTTGCGCCAGGCACCACCCCATGAAGTTGGTGTCGAGCTAGAGGTCTGGCAGGCCGATAGCAGTGCCACACGCTTAGTGGAGGGCGAGGAGACCAACGCGCTGGTGAGTGGTGAGTTGGGCGCGAGTGGACGCCTGCGTGGTGTTCGCATGACTGACGATGGCAAGTGCTGGATTACATTGAATGGTCTCACTTACCGGGTGCGATACAGTCATGAACTGGCCGTCTGGTTAGTGGTGCCCGTAAACAATCCCTATGCCTTCGTCCCGCTTAGGCCCGTGCGCTTGAACGCGGCGGGTGAGTGGGAGCTGCTGGGGCCTCCTCGGTTGCTGGGCGGCAGCCCTCCGGCGGTGGAAGGCATGCCAAGTGTTCCCTCGCCGTTCTGGGATACCTACACAGCCATTGATGACGCGTCGAGCACGCGGCTGGCCGAGCAGTCTCTACAGCGCCAGAAAGCATTGCTGGAGAAGTGGCCTGTCGCCGAGCTGCCTAATGGGCGGGCACCAGACCTGGACGAGCGTGGGCTGGATTGCGTCAAGGTTGATGGCTTGCCTCGCTATTCCTACCGCTACGGCCATGAGTACTTCAATTCGCTGGTCGAGTGGTACACCAGCAACGAGTCCACCGTGAACGATGTCATGCGCACCGGACGGTACCAGTACGGCGATGAAGACAGTTATATCAATGATCTGGCCGATAGCCTGGGGCGGCTACCCAAGAGCAACGAGGTCACCTTGTATCGCGGTGGGCACCGCTCGCGTGGTACCGGTGGCGAGTTCTATCGAAACGGCCATTTGCGGGTGGGTGATGTGCTGGTCAATACCGACCTGACTTCGTTCACCGAAAACCCGTACAAGGTTACCGAGTTCGCCTGCTTGCCCTTCGCCGGGGCGCCGGGCAGTTTGCCTGGGCTGTTCGACGACAGTTCGGTGGTGTTCGAGCTGGTGGCTGGGCGATATAGGGGGGCAACACCGATCAGCGCGTTTTCCATCTTCTGGCAGGAGGGTGAATCACTGATGCTACCGGGTAACTACTTGCGCATCGAGGGCCTGGAGCAGGTGTATGGTGAGCATTATCGCTTTATCAAGGTGACGTTGGCCCAAACCGGCAAGCCTGTTTCCGGCCCGGTGTATGACTTGCGTACGGGGCTACTGTTCGATGTGGCCGCTTATCGGGCGCAGTTCCGTACGCCTGCGCTGGCGCAACGTTTTTTCCCAGCCTGATATCGGGTTTGTCATTCGGGACTGCTGTTTGGCCTGGTTTGAGCAGCAGTGCCCTGGTTCAATCGGGCCCTGGCGGTCATGCTTACTCGCCAGACTACATTGCCGACATCGTCGGCCACCAGTACACCACTGCGGCCATCATTGATCACGCCCACCGGTCGCCCCATCGCATTGTCCTCTCTATCCAGAAACCCGGTCAGCAGGTCGATTGGGGGGCCTGCAGGTTTGCCTGAGTGGTCGAATGGCACGAATATCACCTTGTAGCCACTGTGTGGTTTGCGGTTCCACGAACCATGCTGGGCTATCAGTGCGCCTTGTTCAAAGGGTGCTGGCAGTACGCCAGGCTCTAAGAATGCCAGCCCTAGCGATGCGGTGTGCGGGCCGACGGCATAATCCGGTGTCAGTGCCTGGGCTACCTTCTGCGGGGCCTGTGGCTGCACTCGCTCGTCTACGTGTTGCCCGTAGTAGCTGTAGGGCCAGCCATAGAAACCACCTTCTTTGACGGATGTGATGTAGTCCGGCACCAGATCGCTGCCGATTTCGTCCCGTTCGTTGACCGCCGTCCACAAGGCGCCGCTGCGAGGCTCCCAGGCCATTCCGTTGGGGTTGCGCAGGCCGGTGGCGAACAGCCGATGATTGCCGCTTGCCGGGTTCACTTCCCAGATCGCGGCACGCGACTGTTCTTTGTCCAGGCCGTTTTCACCCACATTGCTGTTCGAGCCAACCGTCACATAAAGCTTTTGGCCGTTGGGGCTAGCGATTACGTTCTTGGTCCAGTGATGGTTCAGCGGCCCGCCGGGCAACTCGGTAACCAGGTGACCCTTTTCGGTGATCTGCATGGCGCCTGGTTCATAGTGAAAGCGCAGCAGCCTGTCGGTGTCGGCAACATATAGATTCTTGCCAACCAGCGTCATGCCGAAGGGGGAGTTGAGCCCCTCGATGAACGGGGTGCGGATTTCTGCCACACCATCATGGTCTGCATCGCGCAGCAGGGTGATGCGGTTGGCGCTGGGGGCGGTCGCACCGGCGCGCTTCATCGCCTTGCCCATGGCCCAGCCGCGAATACCCTTGCCATCTTCGGGCTTTGGGGGCGCGTTGGTTTCGGCTATCAGCACATCGCCGTTGGGCAGCAAGTAGAGCCAGCGTGGGTGGTCGAGGCCGCTGGCGAAAGCGGTGACCTGAGTGCCTGGTGCTGCGGTGGGCTTGCCGCCCTTTGGCCAGCCGACTGCGGGGGCGATGTTCACGGTGGGGATCAATGTCGTGACGGGGGCAGGCAACTCGGGTGTTGGCCCGCTGCCCTCGCTTACGTTCAACAGGGCCGTTTCGCCGCAGCCTGCCAGGCTGGCGGCGACTAACCAAGGCAACAGGCGGTTCATGGGCAGCGTCCTCTGAAGCAGGCCTATGGGATTGAGAGGGCGCGAGGGCGCGCAGGGTTCCGTCCCTTGGTCTTGCTCTTGCTTCGGCTTTTGCTTCAAAGCGCGCGATAGTCCAGGCGACGCAGATTGCGACTTCAGCGTTCAGCCTCCTGAAGTCGCGAAGATCAAGATAAAGATCAAGAGCATAAATAGCTGCAACACCCGCTTCGATTGACGCTCCCGGTGCAACCCTCTAACCTTCGCGCGTGTTTCAGGTGCCCTGCCAGCTTCGACTGGGCAGGGTGAAACTGGGAAGCCGGTGGGCGCCTGCATGGCGCGAATCCGGCGCTGCCCCCGCAACGGTAAGTGAGCAGAAGGCCGCGCAAGGCCACTGGATGCCAGCATCCGGGAAGGCGCGCAGGCCAGGGCCTAACGCCCACTCACAAGCCCGGAGACCGGCCTGTTACTGCCAACGGCATCACGGAGGGTGATGCGCGGTGCACCGTGGCGCCCTGCCATGGCCCCTGCGCGTTCTCCGTTTGCCTGCCTATTACCTGCCGCCGCGCGTTGCCGTGGTGCCAGCCAGCGGAGAACCCCATGAGCGAATCCACCGAACGCGACGAACGCCACCTGGCGCGCATGCAGCGCAAGAAGGCGGTCATCGACGAACGCATCGCCAATTCCCCCAACGAATGCGGCCTGCTGCTGGTGCTGACCGGCAACGGCAAAGGCAAGAGCAGCTCGGCCTTCGGCATGCTCGCACGCGCCCTGGGCCATGGCATGCAGTGCGGTGTGGTGCAGTTCATCAAAGGCCGCAACAGCACCGGCGAAGAACTGTTCTTCCGCCGCTTCCCCGAGCAAGTGCGCTACCACGTCATGGGCGAAGGCTTTACCTGGGAAACCCAGGACCGCCAGCGCGACATTGCTGCCGCTGAAGCCGCCTGGGCGGTGTCGCGCCAGTTGCTGCAAGACCCAAGTGTGCAGTTCGTGGTACTGGATGAGCTCAACATCGCCCTCAAGCATGGCTATCTCGACCTGGACCAGGTGCTGTCCGACATTCAGGCCCGCCCGCCGATGCAGCATGTGATCGTCACTGGCCGTGCGGCCAAGGATGAAATGATCGAACTGGCCGACACCGTGACCGAGATGGGCATGCTCAAGCACGCTTTCCAGGCCGGTATCCGCGCACAGAAGGGCGTCGAGCTGTGAGTCGATCGCGCCACTGCCCCGCCGTGCTGATCGCGGCACCAGCCTCTGGCCAGGGCAAGACCACTGTCACTGCTGCTCTGGCACGCTTGCACCGTAACCTCGGGCGTAAGGTGCGGGTGTTCAAGTGCGGGCCCGATTTTCTGGACCCGATGATTCTCGAGCGGGCCAGTGGCGCGCCGGTGTACCAGCTGGACCTGTGGATGATCGGTGCAGATGAAAGCCGTCGCCTGTTGTGGGACGCTGCCGGCGAGGCCGACCTGATCCTGATCGAAGGGGTGATGGGGCTGTTCGACGGCACCCCGTCCAGCGCCGACCTGGCCCGCCATTTCGGCGTACCGGTGCTGGCGGTGATCGACGGCACGGCCATGGCTCAGACATTCGGCGCCCTGGCTCTGGGCCTGGCGCGCTATCAGGCCGACCTGCCGTTCGCCGGCGTGCTGGCCAACCGGGTGGGCAGCCTGCGCCATGCGCAACTGCTGGAAGGCAGCCTGACCCAAGGGTTGCGCTGGTATGGCGGCTTGTCCCGCGAGCGTGGCATTGAGCTGCCTAGCCGCCACCTGGGGCTGGTGCAGGCCAGCGAGCTGAATGATCTGGAGGCCCGCCTGGATGCTGCTGCCGAGGCGCTGGGCGCCAGTTGCGACGCGGCTTTGCCGCCGCCGGTAACCTTTGCCGAGCCCGAACCGCAGGCCTGCTCTACCTCGTTGGCAGGTGTACGCATTGGCGTGGCGCGGGACGAGGCGTTTGCCTTCACCTATGGCGCCAACCTCGACCTGCTGCGCAACCTTGGCGCTCAGCTGGCGTTTTTCTCGCCGCTGCACGACCGCGAGCTGCCACCGGTAGACAGCCTGTACCTGCCGGGCGGCTACCCCGAACTGCATCACCACGCATTGGCCGCAAACGCACCGATGTGCGCAGCGATTCGCGCCCATCATGCGCAGGGCAAGCCGTTGCTGGCCGAGTGCGGTGGCATGCTGTACCTGCTCGATGCCCTGACTGACGTGGCAGGCGAACGTGCCGAGTTGCTGGGGCTGCTGCCGGGTGAGGCGAGCATGCAGAAGCGCCTGGCGGCCCTGGCGCTGCAGGCGGTGGAACTGCCGGAGGGTACCTTGCGCGGGCACACCTATCACCACTCGCTGACCAGCACTGCGCTGGAACCGATCGCTCGTGGCCTGAGCCCCAACGGCGGGCGGGGCAACGAAGCGGTGTATCGCCTGGGTCGGTTGACCGCTTCCTACGTGCACTTCTACTTCCCGTCCAACCCCGATGCGGCGGCGGCGCTGTTGCGACCATGAGCGAACACGCTTACAGCGACGCTGAACGCGCCGCGATCTACCGGGCCATCGGTGAGCGCCGCGACATGCGCCATTTTGCCGGTGGCCAGGTGGCGCCGGAGCTGCTTGCCCGCTTGCTTGCCGCCGCGCACCAGGCGCCCAGTGTCGGGCTCATGCAGCCGTGGCGCTTCATCCGGATTACCCAGCGAGACCTGCGCAGCCGCATCCAGGCCTTGGTAGAAGCGGAGCGTGTACGCACGGCTGAGGCATTGGGCGAGCGAGCCGATGACTTCATGAAACTGAAGGTAGAAGGCATCAACGACTGTGCCGAGCTGCTGGTGGCAGCCTTGATGGACAACCGCGAGCCGCACATTTTCGGCCGCCGTACCCTGCCGGAAATGGACCTGGCCTCGCTGGCCTGTGCCATCCAGAACCTATGGCTGGCTGCGCGTGGCGAAGGACTGGGGATGGGCTGGGTGTCGCTGTTCGACCCGCTTGCGCTGGCAGCGTTGCTGGGCATGCCGGCCGGGGCCAAGCCCGTTGCGGTGTTGTGCCTGGGGCCGGTCACCGAGTTCTACCCGGTGCCCATGCTGGTGCAGGAAAACTGGGCCCAAGAGCGGCCCTTGAGTGAAATGCTTTACGAAAACCAATGGGGAGAGCGTCAATGAGCGTGGCCTTGCTGACCGTGGCTGGGGTTGCCCTGGACGCCTTGCTGGGCGAACCGCAGCGGCGCCACCCTTTGGTGGCCTTCGGCAATATGGCCAGTAACCTTGAGCGTCGCCTGAATGCCGGCGGACGTGGCTGGCGCAGCCACGGCGTAAGTGCTTGGTTTCTGGCGGTGGTGCCGCTGACGTTGGTGGCACTGGTGCTGTCGTGGCTGCCGTACATCGGCTGGCTGGTGGACGTGCTGGCGCTGTATTGCGCCGTGGGGCTGCGCAGCCTGGGCGAGCATGTACTGCCGGTGGCCAACGCCTTGCGCCAGGGCGACCTGGAAGAGGCGAGGCGCCGGGTCGGTTACCTGGTCAGCCGCGAAACCCGCGAACTGGACGAGCCGGCGGTAGCTCGAGCAGCCACCGAGTCAGTGCTGGAGAACGGCAGCGACGCGGTGTTCGCCGCGTTGTTCTGGTTTGTGGTGGCGGGTGCGCCGGGTGTGGTGCTGTACCGCTTGAGCAATACGCTGGATGCCATGTGGGGCTACCGCAATGAACGCTTCGAACGTTTTGGCTGGTGCGCGGCGCGCATCGACGATGTGCTCAACTATGTACCCGCAAGGCTGGTGGCGCTGACCTACGCGCTACTGGGCAAGACCCGCCTGGCCCTGGCCTGCTGGCGCAAGCAAGGCCCGCTGTGGGACAGCCCCAATGCCGGCCCGGTGATGGCTGCCGGTGCCGGTGCGCTGGGCGTGGAGTTGGGTGGCCCGGCGGTGTACCACGGCGAGCTGCATGAGCGCCCACGCCTGGGCGAGGGGCCGATGGCCGATGCCGACGCCATCGAACGCGGCTGGGGCCTGGTGCAGCGCGGTGTGTGGCTGTGGCTGCTGGTGATCTGCCTGGGGGCTTATATCAATGCTTGAACACGGTGGTCGCCTGCTGCGCGCGGTGCGGCAATACGGTATCGCCCGTGAGCAGTGGCTCGACTTGTCCAGTGGCATTGCGCCCTGGCCGTTCCCGATTCCGTCGATTCCCGTCGATGCCTGGGCCCGCCTGCCGGAGACCGAGGACGGCCTGGAAGACGCCGCGCGCGCGTTTTACGGCACCCGCCAGCTGCTGCCGGTAGCCGGCTCGCAGGCCGCGATCCAGGCCTTGCCGCTGCTGCGCACAGCGGGCCGGGTAGGCGTGCTGACGCCGAGCTATGCCGAGCACCCGTATGCCTGGCAACGGGCGGGCCACCAACTGCTTGAGCTGGATGAAGCGCAGGTCGAGGCGACGCTCGACAGCCTCGATGTGCTGGTGTTGGTCAACCCCAACAACCCGACCGGCCGCCGGGTATCGCGCGAACGCCTGCTGGCTTGGCATGCTCGCCTGGCTGCTCGTGGTGGCTGGCTGCTGGTCGACGAAGCCTTCATGGACAACACCCCGGCAGACAGCGTGGTGGATTGCGCCGAACGGCCGGGCCTGATCGTGCTGCGCTCGTTCGGCAAGTTCTTCGGCCTGGCCGGGGTGCGCCTGGGCTTTGTCGTGGCTGAGCACAGCCTGCTGCTACGCCTGGCCGAGTTGCTCGGCCCGTGGACCGTCAACGGCCCGACCCGGGTGCTGGCCCAGGCTAGCCTGGCTGACCAAGCCGCCCAGCGCCAGCAAACCGAGCGCTGTGCTGCCGTCAGCCAGCGGCTTGCGGCAATATTGTGCAGTGCCGGCCTGGTGCCCAGCGGTGGCTGCGACCTGTTCCAGTACGTGCGCAGCGAGCATGCGGCACAACTGCACGACTTTCTCGCCCGTCGCGGCATTCTGGTGCGCCTGTTCGAACAACCAGCGGCGGTGCGCCTGGGGCTGCCGGCTTGCGCCGCGGACGAACAGCGCCTGGCCCAGGCCCTGTCGGCTTATCAAAAGGAAACGGCATGACCACTCTCATGGTGCAAGGCACCACCTCCGATGCCGGCAAGAGCACGCTGGTGACCGCGCTGTGCCGCTGGCTGCTGCGCCAGGGTGTCGGTGTGGTGCCCTTCAAGCCGCAGAACATGGCGCTCAATAGCGCAGTGACCGCCGATGGCGGTGAAATCGGCCGTGCTCAAGCAGTCCAAGCTCAGGCTTGCCGGCTGGCACCCCATACCGACATGAACCCTGTATTGCTCAAGCCCAATAGCGATACCGGTGCCCAGGTGATCATTCATGGCCGCGCAGTCACCAGCATGAATGCAGTGGCCTACCACGACTACAAGGCCACGGCCATGCAGGCAGTGCTGGCATCGCACCAGCGCCTGAGCGCCGCGTACCCGGTGGTCATGGTCGAGGGCGCAGGCTCGCCGGCAGAGATCAACTTGCGTGCCGGCGACATCGCCAACATGGGTTTTGCCGAAGCGGTGGACTGCCCGGTGATCCTGGTCGCCGACATCAACCGTGGCGGTGTGTTCGCCCATCTTGTGGGCACGCTGGAATTGCTGTCGCCCAGTGAGCAGGCGCGGGTCAAAGGTTTTGTGATCAACCGCTTCCGTGGCGATATCGCCTTGCTGCAACCGGGGCTGGACTGGCTGGAGCAACGCACCGGCAAGCCGGTACTGGGCGTACTGCCCTACGTCACCGACCTGCATCTGGAAGCCGAAGACGGTATTGATGTGCGCCAGGGCGCCAAGCTCGCGCGTGTACTCAAGGTGATCGTGCCGGTACTGCCGCGCATCAGCAACCACACCGACTTCGACCCGCTGCGCCTGCACCCGCAGGTAGACCTGCAGTTCATCGGCCCAGGCCAGCCGATTCCGGCTGCCGACCTGATCATCCTGCCGGGCTCCAAGAGTGTGCGCGGTGACCTGGCACAGCTGCGCGAGCGCGGTTGGGACAAGGCCATCGAGCGGCACCTGCGCTATGGTGGCAAGCTGATCGGTATCTGCGGTGGCTTGCAGATGCTCGGGCGCCAAGTGCATGACCCACTGGGGCTGGAAGGGGCCGCCGGCTCAAGCCAGGGGCTCGGCTTGCTTGACTACGCCACGGTGCTTGAAGCGGAGAAGCAACTGCGCAACGTTGCCGGCACACTGAACCTTGAAGCTGCAGCGGTTGCCGGTTATGAAATTCATGCCGGGGTCACCTCGGGTCCAGCCCTTGAGCGACCTGCCGTGCAACTGGCCGATGGCCGCTGTGATGGCGCTGTCAGCGCGGATGGCCAGATCCTCGCCACCTACCTGCACGGTTTGTTCGAAGGCAGCCAGTCGTGTGCCGCGCTGCTGCGCTGGGCCGGGCTGGAGGATGTGCAGGCGATCGACTACGAAGCGTTGCGCGAACGCGACATCGAGCGCCTGGCCGACCTGGTGGAAAAGCACCTGGACACCGCGCTGTTGCGCCAACTGTGCGGGGTGGCCTGACATACGCAACCTGATCCTCGGCGGCGCCCGGTCCGGCAAGAGCCGGCTGGCCGAACAGCTGGCCAGCGCCAGTGGCCTGCCAGTGACCTACATCGCCACCAGCCAACCGCTGGATGGTGAAATGAACGAACGCGTGTTGCTGCATCGCCAACGTCGCCCCGATGACTGGGGGTTGATCGAAGAACCCCTGGCCTTGGCCGCGGTGCTGCGCGCCGAAGCGGCCGAAGGGCGATGCCTGCTGGTGGATTGCCTGACCCTGTGGTTGACCAACCTGCTGATGCTGGAAGACGACCAGCGCCTGGCCGAGGAGCGTGATGCCCTGCTGGCCTGCCTGGAGCAGTTGCCTGGCACCCTTGTCCTGGTCAGTAACGAAACCGGCCTGGGCGTCGTGCCCATGGGCGAGCTGACCCGGCGCTATGTCGACCTGGCCGGCTGGCTGCACCAAACCGTGGCCGAACGCTGTCAGCGCGTCGTGCTGACCGTGGCCGGCCTGCCTTTAATGCTCAAAGGACCTGCACTATGACCCAAGTCTGGTGGCGTGACGCCTGCCATCCCCTCGACAACGCCGCCATGGACCAGGCCCGCGCCCGTCAGCAGCAACTGACCAAACCTGCCGGCTCACTCGGCCAACTGGAGGGCTTGGCTATCCAGTTGGCAGGCCTGCAAGGGTGTGAGCGGCCGATCCTGGATCAGGTCGCAATTACCATTTTTGCCGGCGACCACGGGGTGGTCGAAGAAGGCATCTCGGCCTACCCGCAGGCGGTGACCGGGCAGATGCTGCGTAACTTCGTCGGCGGCGGTGCGGCGATCAGTGTACTGGCGCGGCAACTGCAAGCCAGCCTGGAAGTGGTCGACCTGGGCACCATCGACGCGCAGTTGGAGCTGCCCGGTGTGCGCCATCTGCGCCTGGGCGCCGGCACCGCCAACTTTGCCTGCCAGCCCGCGATGACCGAGAACCAGTTGCAAGCAGCCTTGCAGGCCGGCCGCGACAGCGCCCTGCGCGCCGCTGAACAGGGTGCTCAGCTGTTCATCGGTGGCGAGATGGGCATCGGCAACACCACGGCCGCCGCAGCCCTGGCCAGCGTCCTGCTGAGCTGCCCGGCGGCACAGCTGAGCGGCCCAGGCACTGGGCTGGACAATGCCGGCGTGCGGCACAAGGCCGAGGTCATCGAGCGGGCGCTGCGCCTGCACGGCCTGCGTGCTGAAGACCCGTTGCAGGCGCTGGGCTGTGTTGGCGGATTCGAGATAGCGGCGTTGGCTGGCGCCTACATCGGCTGCGCGCAGGCGGGTGTTGCGGTGCTGGTGGATGGTTTCATCTGCAGTGTCGCCGCGTTGGTGGCAGTGCATCTTAACCCGCAGTGCCGGGCCTGGCTGCTGTTCGCCCACCAGGGTGCCGAGCCTGGGCACAAGGCCTTGCTGGCTGCGCTGCAGGCCGAGCCGTTGCTGGCCCTGGGCCTGCGCCTGGGCGAGGGCAGTGGTGCTGCCCTGGCGGTGCCGCTGCTGCGCCTGGCCTGTGCGCTGCATGGGCAAATGGCGACCTTTGCCGAGGCCGCGGTGGCGGACCGCCCGGCATGATCCTCGACCTGCTGCGCCATGGTGAAACGGAACAGGGCGGCCTGCGCGGCAGCCTTGACGATGCCCTGACCGACAAGGGGTGGGCGCAAATGCGCAGTGCCGTGGCCGAGGCCGGCCCGTGGCAGGTTTTGGTCAGCTCGCCGCTGCAGCGCTGTGCGCGGTTCGCCGATGAGCTGGGCGCGCGGTTGAACGTGCCGGTGCAGCGTGAGCCTGCCCTGCAAGAGCTGCATTTCGGCGATTGGGAGGGGCGTAGCGCCGCGCAGATCATGGAGCACCAGGCCGACGCGCTTGGGCGGTTCTGGGCGGACCCTTACGCCTTCACACCGCCCAACGGCGAGCCGGTCGAGGCGTTTGCCGAACGGGTGCTGGCAGCTGTCGAGCGTTTGCACCTTCAACATGCCGGCAAGCGCGTGCTGTTGGTCACCCATGGCGGGGTAATGCGGTTGTTGCTGGCGCGTGCCCGGGGTTTGCCGAGGGAACAATTGCTGCAGGTCGAAGTCGGGCATGGCGCGTTGATGCGCCTGGTGCCGGGTGTTGACGGGCAGTTGGTCGAGGCCCGCTGAGATGCTGCCTTTCTTGATCGCCTTGCAGTTTCTCAGCAGCCTGCCGGTGAGCTTGCCGGGCATGCCGGCAGCGCGTGAGGTGGGGCGTTCGCTGCTGTACTACCCGCTGGTCGGGCTATTGTTCGGGCTGCTGTTGTGGTTGGCCAGCCATCTGCTGCAAGGTACACCGGCGCCGCTGCATGCGGCGTTGCTGCTGACAGCGTGGGTGCTGCTCAGTGGCGCCTTGCACCTGGATGGCCTGGCGGACAGCGCAGACGCCTGGTTGGGTGGCTTCGGCGACCGTGAACGCACCCTGCAGATCATGAAGGACCCGCGCAGCGGGCCGATTGCCGTGGTCACCCTGGTGCTGGTGCTGTTGTTGAAGTTTTGCGCCTTATGGGTGCTGGTCGAGCAGGGTGTCGGGGCGCAATTGCTGCTGGCGCCGTTGATCGGGCGAACGGCAATGTTGGGGTTGTTCCTTTGCACGCCGTATGTGCGCCCCGGTGGGTTGGGGCAGGCGCTGGCTGAACATCTGCCCCGGCGTGCTGCCGGGTGGGTGTTGCTGTGTTGTGCGCTTTTCTGCCTGCTCTTGGGCGGATGGGTAGTGCTGCTGGCGGTGGCGGTGTTTGCCTGGCTGCGACATCTGATGTACCGACGGCTGGGTGGGGCCACTGGGGATACTGCCGGCGCGCTGCTCGAGTTACTCGAATTGGCGGTGGTGCTGGGGTTGGCCTTGGGCCTCTGAAGCCTTTTCAGGCCTACGCAGAAATGAAATTTCTTGCAACATCTAAGGTGCGGGTATATACACGTATCCATGCTGACCAGTGAATGCATCTGTACCCATCTGCGTCGTGCCGCCCGTGGGGTGAGCCGGCATTACGACGAGGCCCTCTCCGGCTTCGGGGTCAATGTTGCGCAGTTTTCCTTGCTGAGACACCTGCAACGGCTCGACCGCCCCAGTATCACCACCTTGGCCGAGGCCATGGGCCTGGAGCGCAGTACCCTAGGCCGCAACCTGCGGGTGCTGGAGGCGGAAGGGCTGGTGGCCCTGGCTGATGGCGACGACCAGCGTAACCGTGTGGTGCTGTTGACCGAGGCCGGTACGCAGCTGCTGCGTGCTGCGTATCCGGCCTGGGAACAAGCCCAGATCAAGCTGGTGGAGCGGTTGGGCGAAGGGCCGCGGGATGAACTGGTGCGTTTGCTGGACCAACTGGCGTGAATTGATACGACTATAAGCGGGTATATACCCGCAAAAACCTTGCGATGTGCTGGAGAAAACGACAATGACTTCGGTGTGGCGAACCAGCGGGTGGGTATTGGTGGGGGCGGCCTTGATCCTGGCGCTGTCCCTGGGTGTGCGGCACGGCTTTGGTTTGTTCCTGGCGCCGATGAGCGCCGATTTTGGTTGGGGGCGGGAGGTGTTCGCCTTTGCCATTGCCTTGCAGAACCTGGTCTGGGGGCTGGCGCAACCATTCGCCGGTGCCTTGGCCGACCGTATGGGCGCAGCGCGGGTGGTGATCATCGGTGGCATTCTCTACGCCATCGGCTTGGTCTTCATGGGCATGGCCGACTCCGCCTGGTCGTTGTCGCTCAGTGCCGGCTTGCTGATTGGCATCGGCCTGTCTGGCACATCGTTTTCGGTCATCCTCGGCGTGGTCGGGCGTGCCGTACCGGCAGAGAAGCGCAGCATGGCCATGGGCATTGCCAGCGCCGCCGGTTCGTTTGGCCAGTTCGCCATGCTGCCGGGCACCCTCGGCCTGATCCAGTGGCTGGGGTGGTCCGCAGCCTTGCTGGTGCTGGGCCTGATGGTGGCGTTTATCGTGCCCTTCGTCGGCCTGCTGCGCGACCGCCCGTTGCCCAGCCATGGTGCCGAGCAGACCCTGGGCCAGGCGCTGCGCGAAGCATGTTCCCATCCTGGGTTCTGGTTGCTGGCACTGGGCTTCTTCGTTTGCGGCTTCCAGGTGGTGTTCATCGGGGTGCACCTGCCGGCCTACCTGGTTGATCAGCACCTGGCTGCGACCACCGGTACCACGGTGCTGGCGTTGGTTGGCCTGTTCAATATCGTCGGAACCTTCACTGCTGGCTGGTTGGGCGGGCGCATGTCCAAGCCGCGCCTGCTGACCGGGCTGTACCTGCTGCGAGCGGTGGTGATCGTGCTATTCCTGTGGGCGCCGGTAAGCGAGTTCAGTGCTTATCTGTTCGGCATCGCCATGGGCCTGTTGTGGCTGTCCACGGTGCCGCTGACCAATGGCACCGTGGCCACGGTATTCGGGGTGCGTAACCTGTCCATGCTCGGCGGTATCGTGTTCTTGTTCCACCAGTTGGGTGCGTTCTTGGGCGGCTGGTTGGGTGGGGTGGTGTATGACCGCACCGGCAGCTACGACCTGGTTTGGCAGATTTCCATCCTGCTCAGCCTGCTGGCCGCAGCCCTCAACTGGCCGGTGCGCGAACGCCCGGTCGCCCGCCTGCAGGCCCAGGCCGCATGAACCGCTACCTGGCCCGTGGGCTGCTGGCCATCGCCGCCCTGCTGCTGCTGGCACTGGTGTGGTGGGGCTGGCATCAAGGTGGGATGGCGCTGATGCAACTGGGCATGAGTGTTTGTTAGGCGCTACCCTGCAAGCTCAAGGATTGTCATGCGGGAGAAACGAGTCATGCGTGCACATTGGTTGACGGTGCCGGTGCTGGCCCTGCTTGCCAGCACATCCAGCTGGGCTGCCGATTGCCCGGCATTGTTGCAGGGTAGCCTGCCAGAGTTGCGCGGCAAGGGGCAGGTCGAGCTGTGCGAGCGCTTTGCCGGCAAGCCGCTGGTGGTGGTGAACACCGCCAGCTATTGCGGTTTTGCCCCGCAATTCGAGGGGCTTGAGGCGACGTACAAGGAATATCACGGGCAGGGCCTGGAAATGCTGGGCGTGCCGTCCAATGACTTCAAGCAGGAAGACGCCGATAGCGAAAAGACCGCCAAGGTTTGCTATGCCAACTATGGCGTTACCTTCACCATGACCAAGACGCAAGCTGTGCGGGGCAAGGATGCGATACCGCTGTTTGCGGAGCTGGCCAGCC
>NZ_BCBQ01000097.1:0-20732 GCF_001320885.1 Pseudomonas sp. NBRC 111140 | reverse complement strand
GACCATCGGCAGCGTGATCCCCACGGTCGGTGCGATCATTCCCGCAGCGGTTGGCGTGGACATCGGCTGCGGCATGATCGCTGCGCGCACTTCTTTGCACGCCCGTGACCTGCCAGACAACCTGCATGGCCTGCGCAGCGCCATCGAGCAGGCGGTGCCCCATGGCAAAACCTTCGGCAAACGTGACCAGGGCGCCTGGGCCGATGTGCCGGCCAAGGCAGACAAGGCCTGGGGCCAGTTGGCCGGGCGCTTCAAGGCCATTACCGACAAGTACCCGCGCCTGGAGAAGACCAACAACCGTCACCACCTGGGCACCTTGGGCGGTGGCAACCACTTCATCGAAGTGTGCCTGGATGAGGCCGACCGCGTCTGGTTCATGCTGCACAGCGGCTCGCGCGGTGTGGGCAATGCCATCGGCAACCTGTTCATCGAACTGGCCCAGGCCGACATGCGTCAGCACCTGGCCAACCTGCCGGACAAGGACCTGGCGTATTTCGAGGAAGGCAGTCGCCATTTCGCGGACTACGTCCAGGCCGTGGAGTGGGCACAGGACTACGCCCGGCAGAACCGCGAGCTGATGATGCTGGCCGTGGTCGGCGCTGCTCGCAAGGCGCTGGGCAAACCGTTCGAGGCCAGCCTGGAAGCGGTGAACTGCCACCACAACTATGTACAGCGTGAGCAGCACTTTGGCCGCGAAGTGTTGGTCACGCGCAAGGGGGCGGTGTCGGCGCAGAAGGGGCAGTTGGGCATCATCCCAGGCTCCATGGGCGCCAGAAGCTTCATCGTGCGTGGGCTGGGCAATGAGGAGTCGTTCTGCTCCTGCAGCCATGGCGCTGGGCGCGTGATGAGCCGGACCAAGGCCAAAAGCCGCTTCACCGTCGAGGACCAACGGCGGGCCACGGCGCATGTGGAATGCCGCAAGGACAAGGATGTAATCGACGAAATCCCGATGGCGTACAAGGACATCGACGCGGTGATGCGTGCCCAGCAGGCGCTTGTCGAGGTGGTTCACACCCTGCGGCAGGTGGTGTGTGTGAAGGGCTAGCCAGGAGCGCCTCGAACAACTGCAGCCGGATACGTCGTTATCTGGCCAGCTGCTTGAGCACCGTACGCAAAGAAGCCCCCAGCATTTGCCCGTGGTCCAGCCCCTCGAACCGTTCGAAGCGCACCTGAAGGCCTTTTACCTTGGCCAGGTCTGCCGTCAGTTCGCGCGCGGGCTTCTCCACATCGCCCTTTAACTGCGCCCTGGGGCTCGCAGGTTCCTCGCTGCCCCGCATCAGTAGCAGCCGCGCAGGGTTGTTGCCCAAGCGCTGCTCAAGCCCCTGCGCCTCCTGCACGATGGCCCCGTCATGCCACCACAGTGATGGGCTGGCGGCGGCGTAGTCGCTGAATGCGCCGGGCCGGGTGAACAGTGTATGCAGTACGGCCAGCCCGCCGTAGGAGTGGCCCCACAGGGTTTGCCTTCGCAGGTCGATGGGTGCCACGCCAGCCACCTTGTTGCGCATGGGCCCGGTCAGCAGGTCAAGGAACGCCTCCACGCCGCCGCTGGGCTCCCCGGTCAACGGGTCGTGTTGTTCTGTCCGCCCAGGCAATGCCGGGGTGTAGTCATAGGTGCGCGCAGTTCGCTCGATACGCTGGTCGGTCTGGTAACCCACGGCCACAAGCAATGGCGCCTGACCGGCAGCGAGCTTGCCCAGTTGCTGGCTGTCCAGCGCCCCTAGCGCGGCATTGCCATCGAGCATCCACAGCACCGGATACCCGGATGCGGGTGCCGGGCGGTTCGGCTGGCCGACCCACAGGCGGTAGTGGCGCTGGCCGTCTGCCGAGTCCATATCGAGCTGGCTGAAGCGGTACGCCAGGCCCTTGCGCTGCAGCAGCGAAGTGTCCATTTTCTGGTTGTGCTCGGGCTGTGCCAGGGCGACAGGGGCTGCAAGGGCCAGTGCCAAAGCCAGCGTCAGGGTCATCTTGCTCATCAGGCGTCTCGTCAGGGCTTTGCGAGGAGCGCAAGGCGGGTGCGCCAAGATGATAATCAGTCCTGATTGAGCGTAAAGCGCATTAACTTTCTAAACAGTCCCTGGCAAGCGGCAAGGTCATGTGCAGGCACAGGCCAGGGTGGCCGTTGCTGGCCCACAAGCGGCCACCTTGCAGCTCGATGGCGCGGCGGGCGATGGCCAGGCCCAGGCCGAAGCCCGCTCCGCTACCGGCCAGGCGCTGGTAAGGCTTGAAGATGCGTTCCAGGTCGATGTCAGGCACACCGGGGCCTTGATCGCTCAGGCGCAGGTGCCAGCAATCGCCCTCACGCCAGCCATCCAGGCTCACCCGGCCCTCGGCCGGCGAGTGGCGAATGGCATTGCGCAGCAGGTTTTCCAGGGCTTGGGCCAGGCTGTCCAAGTGAGCCTGTACCCGGCAGTCGGTACCGAGCGAACACGGCAGGCGCGACGGGGCCCAGCCGCTTTCGAAGCAAACGTCCTGGCACAGTGCTTCCCATACCGAAAGCATCAACACCGGTTCGGTCGGCAGGCTGGGCTGTTCGGTGTCCATCCAGGCCAGGTCCAGCGTGTCTTCCAGCAGCTTTTGCATGTCGGCGACTTCGCGGTCCAGGCGTTCGCGCAGTTGTGGCGGTGGCAAGTCGCTGTCATGGGCAATGCGCAGCCGCGCCAGTGGCGTGCGCAATTCGTGAGACAGTGTGCGCAACAGCAGGCGCTGTTGTTCCAGGCTCTGGCGCAGGCGCCCGGCCATGTGTTCGAAGGCCTGTGCCAGTTCACCCAGCTCGTCACGGCGTTCCTGCAGGGGCAGGGCGGGGCTGTCCAGGTCGTCGGCACGCAGGGCGTCGGCGCGGTCGCGCAGGCGGTTCAGCGGTACGACCAAATGTCGGTACAACGCCAGGCCCAGCAGCAGTGCGAGCAGTGCGGGTGCAACGCCGTGGGTGATCACATGGGTCCACGGTGTCAGGCCGGTGGGCAGCAGGCGCTCGGGCAGTTGCAGCACCAGGCGGCCGTGCTCGGGGTGTTGCGGGAACTCGATGCTGACATACGGCAGCTCATCCTGCAGGCGCCGGCTCATTGGCCAGTCGAGTTTGCGCATGAAGGTCAGGTGGCTGGCTTGCTCGGCATTCAGTGGCGTGGTGCCAAGGCTTTGCAGGTGCGGCCCGACCAAGGCAACCCAGGTGTCCTCGGCTTGTTCCAGTTGCCTGCGCCAGGCCTCGGCGCCTTCCGCGCCGCCCTGGTTCCAGGCCTGTTCGGCTTGTTGTGCATAGCGGGCCAGGTAATCCTGGTCGGCCTGGGACAGGAAGTAGGTACTGCGCTCTACCGACAGGCCCCAGGTCCAGATCAGCCAGACCAGCAGCAGGCAGAAGCTGACCTGCAGTACCGCCAGTTTCCATAGCAAAGGGTGGCGACGCATCAGGGCTGTTCCGTGTCGATCAGGACATACCCTTGGCCACGCACGGCCTGGATCTGCAGGTGCTGGGCACTGATGTCGGCCAGCTTGCGGCGCAGGTTGCACACATGCACGTCCAGGCCCCTGTCCAGGCGGGTATAGGCCCGGTGCAGCACGCTCTGGTACAGGAAGGGTTTGCTCAAGGCTTCGCCGGGGTGCGCCCGCAGCGTCACCAGCAAGCGGAATTCGGAAGCGGTGAGGCCAGCGGCATTGCCGTTGTGGATAACGTCTTGACGGTCGTGGTCCAGCATCACCTCGCCGACGTCGGTACGCAGCGCCGTGCCACGGTCGAATGCCACACGCCGCAGCAAGGCGTCGACCCGGGCGTCCAGCTCCGCCAGGCTGAAGGGCTTGGGCAGGTAATCGTCCGCGCCACGGGTAAAGCCGCTGATGCGATCTTGCTCGGCGCCTAGCGCCGACATCAGCATGACCGGTACCGCCTGTTGTCGGCGCAGCTCGTCGAGCAGGCTGAGGCCGTCGATGCCTGGCAGCATGATGTCCAACAGCACCAAATCGAACTGCGATTGCTGTATCGCATTCAGGGCCTGGGTGCCGCTGGCGCAGGCGTGCACCTGGAAACCGCGATTGAGGAAATGGCGTTCCAGGTCTTGAAGCAGGCGAGGGTCGTCTTCGACAAGGAGAAGTGAGGTGGGCACGGCGAGCCTTGAATGAGAACTTCTATCAGTTACGAATCATCCCATTGCCAGCGGCCCGAGGGCAACGCCCCAATGTGTTAAGAAGGTTAATGATGCTGCACCCCCGTTTTCGCTCCGGTATCGTTCGCAAAAAGCAACTTGTTTCGTTTGCGAGCTATTATCACTTGGGCGAAGGGTGTGGCATGAACGGTTTCAAAGGTGTGGGGAGCCCGCGACGGGTGCGGGGCTGGCTGGTACTGGGGCTGCTGGCGCCATTTTCGTTGTCGGCACTGGCTGAAACGGTAGCGACTCAGGCGGCAGCCGAGGATGCCTCGCTCGACCTGCCAGCATTGACCATCGAGGGCAACCGCCTTTACGACATGCTGCCATCGGAAGAAACCGGGGGCTACAGCGTCGATGCCGCTACAGTGGGCACCAAGACGCCAGCAGCGCTCAAGGACATTCCCCAGTCCATCACCGTCTACACCCAGGACTACGTCAAGGACCGCCAGTTCGTGCACCTGGATGACCTGGCCAAGTACACCGCCGGCCTGCGCACCCTGACCAACGACAGCGGCCGCTCGTCAATCTACGCCCGTGGCTACGAGTACAGCGAATTCAACATCGACGGCCTGCCGGCCCCCATGGCCAGTATCTTCGGCACTGTGCCGTCGCTGGCGGCGTTCGACCGAGTCGAAATCATGCGTGGCCCGGCTGGGCTGTTCAGCAGTACCAGTGAACTGGGTGGCATCGTCAACATGGTGCGCAAGCGCCCGACGGCCGAATTCCAGGGCCACATCGAAGGCAGCTACGGCACCTGGGACACCAACCACGAAGAAATCGACCTGAGCGGGCCGCTGGATGACGCCGGCCGCGTGCGCGGGCGCTTCATCGCATCCCGTGACGACACCAATGGCGAAGTCGATTACAACGCCAACACCAGCAACAGCTACTACGGTGCGCTGGACATCGACCTGGACGAGGCCACCACGCTGTCGTTCGGGCTGATGCACGAAGTGAAGAACATCACCCCGCACAACGGCTACCCGGCCACGTTGTCCGGTGAAGTGCCCGACTTCAGCCATTCGCGTTTCCTGGGGGCCGACTGGAACTACTTCGACGGCAAGACCACCGACCTGGTCGCCGAACTGACCCACCGCTTCGACAACGGTGGCTACGGCCGTGTCGCTGCCCGTGGCTCGCACCGCGATACAAATTACCTGTATGCCTTCACTGCGACCAACGCCACTACCGGTGCCAACTCCGAACGCGCCAGCGCCCGCGATTTCACCCAGGACACCTACTCGCTGGACGCCAGCTACAGCCAGCCGTTCGAAACATTCGGCCAGGTCAGCGAGTTCGTGGTCGGCAGCGACTACAAGAACTACGACACCGAGTACCTTAATGGCACCACCAACCTGGGCGCCATCAACGTCAACACCTATTCGCCGAAGCAGTTCGCCAAGCCGTCGCCCAACTACAGCACCGAAACCGGCATGCAGGAAGAGGAATACGGGCTGTACTCCAAGGTTACGTTCCGCCCGATCGATCGCCTGGCGCTGATCGCCGGTGGCCGTTTCAGCTGGTATCGCGGTGACTTCTACACCACTACCCTGAGCAGCGGCGCCACCACCAATGACAGCAAACGCGTGGACGGTCACTTCACTCCATATGGCGGCCTGGTCTACGACCTGACCGATAACCACGCGTTGTATGCCAGCTACTCGCAGGTGTTCAAGCCGCAGTCCGACACTGACAGCAACGGCCGCGTGCTGAAGCCGCGTGAAGGCGAGCAGTATGAGCTCGGCCTGAAGAGCAGCTACTTTGGCGGCGACCTGAATACCCGGTTGTCGGTGTTCCGGCTGACCGACAAGAACCGCGCCACCACGCTGTACGACGCTGATGGCGTAGCAACTACCGACTCCGTTGCAGCCGGCAAGACACGTGTGAAGGGCGCGGAAGTAGAAGTGAGCGGCAAGCTGACGGCAAATTGGGAACTGCTGGCCGGCTACACCTGGATGGAAACCGAAACCGTCAAGGGTGACGCCGAAACCACCTTCTTCATCATGCCGCGCAACCAGGCATCACTGTGGAGCAAATACACCATCAACCAAGGGCCGCTGACTGGCCTGGCCGTGGGTGGCGGCATATCGGCGATGAGCAACTTCTATTCCGAAAATGGCGGTGTGCGTATCGATGCACCGGGCTATGCCACAGTGGATGCGATGCTGTCGTACCCGGTTACCTCGAAGCTGACGGCCACCTTCAACGTCAACAACCTGTTCGATCGGGACTACCTGTCGCGGGTGGGGTCAACTTCGACATTCAACTTTTACGGGCCGTCGCGCAGCATGATGGTTGGCGCGCGGTATGACTTCTGATGCGTCGATATCCCAGGTGCGGCGCTCATTGAACGATATATATAGCTAGTTTGGCATGACTGTTTTTGGCGCCGGCTTACCGGCGCCATGACCGCCTGGTTTTTTTGCAGCACTGCGTGTGCAATCGGTTGAGTCGCACTAGAGTGTAGCCCTAGCGGAGTGCTTACTGCGTGTGCAGGAGGTCTGCAAGGACGCTGAAACGTTGTTGAGATGGACGGCTGGTTTTGAGGAGTAGGCCCCATGTAGACAATTCAACTGATCGTGTCCAGGCATCCCTGTGAGGGGAATATGATTGAAGACCCATATATCCTGTTTACCCGAATACCGATTGTTGTAAACGAGCAAGGTGAACTTTTTACTGACCCTTTGTGGGTCAAGGATATAGAGCTTCATCTGAGCTACATAGAAAACTTCGGCATCTGCTGCCCTGTTGAAAAAAGCAACAACGTCGAAGGGTTGCAAAGCATTAGTCATCTGAATGTGAAATGGCTTTACGGCTTGAGAAAAGACTATGGGCTTGCCTCTGTATTAAAGAATTTCCTACCCAATTTCATGTGCGTCGCCAAAGCCTGTAAATCGGCGAGGGTCGTGCATTCCGACGGTGCCGGTTGGGCATTTCCGTTGTCCTTCTACCTGCTGCCCCTGAAACCCCTGTTTCGCTTTCAATGGGTTGTTGTCATAGAGTCTTCATTCTGGATGCTGGGCCAGGGTGATACGCGGACGTTCAGGGCAGTCATCGAGCACTACGCACACTCCCTCCTGTTGAAACGCTGTTTGAAGCTGGCAAACGCCAGGATATTCACTCAATCTTTCTACAAGGAATATTTTCTCGGGGGCAACAATAGCCACACGTTAATTAACCCTGCCAGCTGGCTCGATAAGCAGTACATGGCGGCCCCGGAGGCAGTCAGGAGGCGATTCGAAGGTAGGCGTGAGCGTACACTCAACTTGCTTTACCCCTCACGCCTGGTCGTGGATAAAGGTGTCATGGTCGTTCTTGAAGCCATTGAACAACTGAACGTCGAAGGCGTTGAAATCACGATCACTCTCATGGGTGACGGGGATTTGAAAGCGCACTGCCTACGCTTTGCCGCTGAGTACCGTGGCGCCGTCGCGGTGAGGTTTCAGAGCGCAGTCGATTATGGCAAAGACTTTTTCACGATCATTGCCCAGCATGACTGGCTGTTGGTCCCGACATTGAAGCAGGAACAACCCCGAATCATATTCGATGCGTTCAGCCAGGGCGTTCCCGTCATCGGCTCCGACACATCCGGGGTGCAGGATATTACCAGCAGGCACAATGCGCTCACGTTTGAAACCGGTAACCCGTCCAGTTTGGCTGACCGTATTCGATATGCGGCGCGGCACCCCGAGCTGGCGCTGAAAATGGGGCTCGCGGGGCTGGACTATGCGACGGGGAAAACCCACTTGCAGATGCATCAGGTTCGTGAGGAATTCCTGAAGAGCAGCTTGAAGCTCTCGGCCAGCCCGCACATCTGACGCCACGTACGAGGATCTGCCGGTTGTAGCGTATACGACGGGGTATTAAAAAGCCGGCTTGTGGCCGGCTTCTCGGGGACGCTTCCGACTAATTTATGGTAAGCCGCAATCGCCTTAACTGTGTGGCCATCAAGGGCCTGAAAGAGATGGCAGATGGCCGTGTGGGATATCGCCGAGCCCTCTGGACCGCGGCTTGCGCCGGTCGGGGCTAAATGTGCCGCGTAGCATACAAGGGCCCGCGCAGGATGCCCAGCAAAAAATGGCACAGGGTGTTTCAGCCTGGCCGCTGCTGGCGGAAATGTGACCAGTGGAACACCCAGCCAAGGATCTCCAGCCCCTGCGCCTGGCGCTGCGCTGGGGTGTAGCGTTCGACCGCATAGTTACGCCGGTCATGGCTGTGCAGATAGAGCGTATCGTGCAGGCCAAGGCTGAGGCTGTTAACCCTGAGCATGCCGTTGTGCAGCAGGGCATAGGTCTCGCCATCGACCACTCGGGTCATGCTCAGGTCGATGGCCAGGGTGGCCTCCAGCGGAATCAACGGGAGCATGTTGCCGGCCGGCATCGCCAGGCAGATCGCGTTACCGGCCTGTACACCCAACCCCTTCAGGGCCTTTGCCGGCAGGCGCAGGTTTTTGCCCGCCACTGGCGACAGCAGGCTGTTATGCATCTCGTAATAAGGCACGTTCAGTACCCGGCCGTGTCGCACCGACAGCGGAGTGGGTGGGTTGGCGAGTGCCGGCTTTGGCGGGCCGTTGCGCAGGATCGGGTTGGGGTGTTTGGGCCCTTCACCGGTGCGCAGCCAACGGCGGTGCACACAAAACAGGTCGGCCAGCTCATCCAGCCGGGCCAAAGGCACACCGCGTTTGAACCAGTTGTTGACGTGCTGCGGTGTGACGCTGCGCTGGGCGGCGAAATCGGAAGGGGTCAGGCCGCATTCATGCAGCAGGGCCTTGAGGCGGTCACCGGAAGTGTTCATGGCAGCGAGTGTAGCGGCGGGGTGCCAGCAAGGATATGAACCGGGTGTTGATGGGGTTTGTGTGAAAAGAGGCCGCCTGTAGGGCGTTGGTGTAGGACTGCGTAGGATTTCTTACTAGTAATCAGCGCATCGCCCTTTCAGGCGTAAAAAAACCCCGCCAAGGCGGGGTTTTTTATGCAACCGGTATCAGCCCTTGTAGGCAGCAACCGATTTGGTGATCGCAGCACGGGCAGCGTCAGCGCCCTCCCAGCCTTCGATCTTGACCCACTTGCCCTTCTCGAGATCTTTGTAGTTGGCAAAGAAGTGCTCGATTTGCTGGATCAGCAGGGCTGGCAGGTCGGTGTATTCCTTCACGTCGACGTACAGCTGCGACAGCTTGTCGTGAGGAACGGCGATGACCTTGGCGTCGCCGCCGCCGTCGTCGGTCATGTTCAGTACGCCAACCGGGCGGGCGCGGATTACCGAGCCTGGCGCTACCGGATAAGGGGTAACCACCAGCACGTCCAGCGGGTCACCGTCGTCAGCCAGGGTGTTCGGGATGAAACCGTAGTTGGCTGGGTAGAACATTGGGGTAGCCATGAAGCGGTCGACGAACAGCGTGTCGCTGTCCTTGTCGATCTCGTATTTGATCGGCGCGTGGTTGGCCGGGATCTCGATGGCGACGTAGATGTCGTTCGGCAGGTCTTTGCCCGCCGGAATCTTGCTGTAGCTCATTGGGCAGTGCCCCCGTGTTTGACCAAAAAAGTGGCGGCGATTATAGGCACATTCTGCCGGGGCATGCCACGTCTGGCCTGATGTGCGGCCCCGTCAGGCGTGGCTTTCGCGGTACTCGGGGTGTTCGGCCTGCAGCCGGCAAAGGCGCGCCAGCGGGTCTTGCCGGTAGAACTGCGACAACTGGCGGTAGACCTGTGGATAAGCCTGATGCAGCAGGTCGGGGGCACTAAAGAAGTATTCGCTGGTGACGGCAAAGAATTCTGCCGGGTTTTCTGCAGCGTATGGGTCGATGGCGGTTTCGGCGTCAGGGTCGGCATCCAACTGGCGGTTGAGGTCGTCGTAAGCCTGCTGCATGGCTGTTGCCCACTCATCCACCGGCATGCCGCTGTGCAGTGGTGGCAGGCCGTTGGCATCGCCGTTGAGCATGTCGAGCTTGTGCGCCAGCTCATGGATGACCAGGTTGTAGGCCTCCCAGCCACCGCTGCCCAGCACGCCGTTCCAGGCGAGGATGATCGGCCCCTGTTGCCAGGCTTCGCCGCTGTGCTCGCCGTCCCACACATGCTCCACGCCACTGGCATCGCGGTGCCGCTGGGGGCTCTTGAAGTCGTCGGGGTACAGGATGATTTCGTGGAAGCCCTGGTACCAGTTCAGCTCGCCCAGGTGCAGCAGTGGCAACTGTGCCTGGGCGGCCAGCAACAGGCGCTGCTCGTCGTCCAGTTCGACGCCGGGCAGGCAGGTGAGGTGCTTGTCGAGCAGGAACAGGATGCAGGCTTCGCGCAGCCATTGGTCTTCTGCGTCAGTGATGCCGTCCAGCATGGGCAGGCGCTCGCGTACGGCCTGCCATTGCTGTGGCGTGATCGGGTAACGCGCCAGAGTGCGCTTGCGCCGCCAGGCGCTGAATGACCACATGCCGGTTGCTCTTGTGCGTGTTCAGTGAGCCTTGGCCGTGCGGCCCAGACGCCCACGCAGCAGGCCGAGAATCATCGGCACCAGCGACAGGATGATAATGCCCACCACCATCAGCGACAGGTGCTGCTTGATGAACGGCACGTTGCCGAAGAAATAACCCAGGGTGACCAGCCCGCCGACCCACAGCAGCGAGCCGGCGACACTGAAGCCAAGGAAGCGTGGGTAATGCATGTGGGCGATGCCGGCGACGAACGGCGCGAAGGTGCGCAGGATGGGCAGGAAGCGCGCGAGGGTCACGGTCTTGCCGCCATGGCGTTCATAGAACTCGTGGGTGCGTTGCAGGTAATCGCGGCGGAATATCTTGGAGTTGGGGTTGTTGAACAAGCGCTCGCCGGCCGTTCGGCCGATCACGTAATTGGTGCTGTCACCCAGGATCGCGGCAACCATCAGCAGGCCGGCCAGCAGGACAGGGTCCATACCGCCACCCGCAGCCACGGCGCCGGCGATGAACAGTAGCGAATCGCCCGGCAGGAAGGGCATTACCACCAGCCCGGTTTCGCAGAAGATCACGGTGAACAGGATGGCGTAGATCCAGGGACCGTAATTGGTGACCAGCAGATCGAGGTAAGCATCGAGATGCAGGATAAGGTCCAGCGGGTTGAAATCCATGTACAGCACCTGTGTTCTGGGGCGTAGGCTCGGTTACCTGGGGATGGGTAAAATTTCACACATGACAGAAGAGGCATTATACGGCTAAGTCAGGAACATGCCCGGGGAGTTTGTAGCGGGGGGTTACGATAGAGGTAATCCTGTGGCGGCCTCTTCGGGGGCGTGCCCGCGAAAAGGCCGCCACCGGTCAATCCTGGCTGATCGGCAGGATATAGCTCTTGAACTCGGTGTCTTCGCGAAAACCGATGGATTCGTAAGTCCTGTGTGCAACTTCGTTGTCCGCGCTGGTCGACACCCGCATGCGTACGGCGTTGGTGTCCTTGGCCATTTTCTTCGCTTCGCGCATCAGGTGGTCGGCCACCAGCATGCGCCGCGAGTCTTCGGCTACATAGATATCGTTGAGAATCCACACCCGCTTCAATGACAGCGACGAGTAGCTGGGGTACAGCTGGCAGAAGCCCATCAGTTTGCTGTCGTCATCATCCGGTAGCGCCAGGTAGATCACCGATTCATCCCGTTTCAGGCGCTTTTCCAAAAAGCTGCGCGAGCTGTCGGGGTAGGGCAGCTGACCATAGAACTCGCGGTATTTGACGAACAATGGCGTGAGCAGGTCGAGGTGTTCCAGGGTTGCCTTGATGATGCGCATGTGCGGCCCTCAGAGTCCATTTTGGGAAACAGCGGAATGCCAGCAGCTTTCAAGGGCATGCTGCCCAATGCGCGGCACAAGTGCAATCCGCCTTCCGTGACATGTTTTTTACCCTTTGCCGAGCAGGAAGTTACCTTTCTGGCTGGCACTGCCTTCACTCTCCAGGCTATGGACCTCGGCCTCGTCCTTCAAATTCACCCCGGAAAGTTGGCGCCGGCAGGCTTCGCGCATCAAGTACAGCAGGCGGTGAGCCGCCATGCCATAGCTCAGCCCCTCCAGGCGGATGTTGGAAATGCAGTTGCGGTAGGCGTCGGTCAGGCCAACCTTCGGTGCATAGGTGAAATACAAGCCCAGGCTGTCAGGCGAACTCAGCCCCGGGCGTTCGCCGATCAGCATCACTGTCATGCGTGCGCCGAGCAGCTCGCCGACCTCATCGGCCACTGCCACACGGCCTTGCTGCACCAGCACCACCGGGGCGCTGGTCCAGCCGTCGGCGGCGGCCTGCTCCTCGAAGCGGTTCAGAAACGGCAGGGTGTGGCGATGCACGGCCAGCGCCGAGAGGCCGTCGGCGACCACGATGGCCAGGTCGACGCCGCCGGGGTTGGCCTGGGTGTGCTGGCGCAGGGTGGCAATCGAGTCTTCGTTCAGCCGTCGCCCCAAGTCCGGGCGCTGCAGGTACTGGTGGCGGTCGCTGGCGGCGCTGTGCAGCACCAGGCTGTCGCGCCCGCGATCACTCAGCTGGCTGGCCAGGCCGGCGTGGTCGAAGGCCAGGTGTACGGCATCGCGGGCCTGGGCATGGGCGAACTGGAAGTCCAGTTGCGCGCCGGTCGGCAGGCTGGTGCCGGTGCGGCCCAGGGCGATGCGCGCCGGGGTCAGGTTGCGCAGGGCCAGCCAAGGGTTGTCGGGGGTAGGCGTGCGATGGTCCATGGTCATCCCTATGCAAGCTGTGCCAGGGCCTGGCGAAAGGCCGGTGGCAGGTTGTCACCAAAGCGCACCCGGCCATCGGCCTGGGTGAAGATGCCGGTGCGGGCCAGCCATGCCTCGAATTCCGGCCCAGGCTTCAGGCCGAGGGTCTGGCGCGCGTACAGCGCGTCATGGAACGAGGTGGTCTGGTAGTTGAGCATGATGTCGTCGGAGCCGGGGATGCCCATGATGAAGTTGATCCCGGCCACACCCAGCAAGGTCAGCAGGGTGTCCATGTCATCCTGGTCGGCTTCGGCGTGGTTGGTGTAGCAGATGTCGCAGCCCATCGGCACACCCAGCAGCTTGCCGCAGAAGTGGTCTTCAAGGCCTGCGCGGATGATCTGCTTGCCGTTGTACAGGTACTCCGGGCCAATGAAGCCGACCACGGTGTTGACCAGAAACGGCTTGAAGTGGCGGGCCACGGCATAGGCGCGGGTTTCGCAGGTTTGCTGGTCGACGCCATGGTGGGCGTTGGCCGACAGTGCGCTGCCCTGGCCGGTTTCGAAATACATCAGGTTTTGCCCAAGGGTGCCACGTTTCAACGACAGGCCGGCTTCGTAGCCTTCCTGCAACACGTTCAGGTTGATACCGAAGCCAGCGTTGGCTGCCTCGGTGCCGGCGATGGACTGGAACACCAGGTCCAGGGGCACGCCACGGTTGATCGCTTCGATCGAGGTGGTGACGTGGGTCAGCACGCAGGACTGAGTAGGGATGTCGTAGCGTTGGATGATGGCATCGAGCATTTCCAGCAGGGCGCAGATCGAGGCGATGCTGTCGGTGGCCGGGTTGATGCCGATCATGGCGTCGCCGTTGCCGTACAGCAGGCCGTCGAGAATGCTGGCGGCAATACCGGCCGGTTCGTCGGTCGGGTGGTTGGGTTGCAACCGCGTCGACAGGCGCCCGCGCAGGCCCATGGTGCCGCGAAAGCGCGTGACCACGCGGATCTTCTGCGCCACCAGCACCAGGTCCTGCACGCGCATGATCTTCGACACCGCTGCCGCCATTTCGGGTGTCAGCCCGGGCGCCAGGGCGCGAAGGCTGTCTTCATTGGCCTCTTCGCTGAGCAGCCAGTCGCGCAGGCCGCCCACGGTCAGGTGGCTGACCGGGGCGAAAGCCTGGGCGTCGTGTGTATCGACGATAAGGCGGGTGACCTCGTCATCCTCGTAAGGGATCAGGGCTTCGTTGAGGAAGTGCGTCAGTGGGATATTGGCCAACGCCATCTGCGCCGCGACACGTTCGCCGTCGTTGCTGGCCGCGACGCCCGCCAGGTAGTCCCCCGAGCGTGCCGGGCTGGCCTTGGCCATTACGTCCTTGAGGCTGTCGAAGCGGTAGACCAGGTGGCCGACCGTGTGTACGAAACTTGCCATACAGAATCTCCAGAGCCGCGGGTTGCCCCGCGGCGGGTGGCGGCGATCAGTGCAGGGCCTCTTCGGCCTTCTGGATCGCGGCGAATTCCTCTTCCGGTGTGCCCGCGACCAGGTGGTGGCGGCTGTAGAAAGCAAAGTAGGCAATTAATACCGCATAGATCACTGCGGCGCCAATCACCACCCGTGGGTCGACCAGGAAGCCGGCGACCACGGCGATGCACGCCAGCACCAAGGCTACGCCCGAGGTGAAGACGCCACCCGGGGTGCGGTATGGGCGTTCCATCTTCGGCCGGCGGATGCGCAAGGTGATGTGCGCGGCCATCATCAGCACGTAAGACAGGGTAGCGCCGAATACGGCAACCAGGATCAGCAGGTCACCCTGGCCGGTCAGCGACAAGGCAAAACCGATGATGCCAGGGATGATCAAGGCCAGCACCGGGGCCTTGCTCTTGTTGGTTTGCGACAATTTGCGGGGCAGGTAGCCCGCGCGGGACAGGGCGAAGATCTGCCGGGAATAGGCGTAGATGATCGAGAAGAAGCTGGCGATCAGCCCGGCCAGGCCCACCAGGTTGACGAAACCGCCCATCCAGGTGTTGCCGCCGTAGGCCTTGGACAATGCCTCGACCAGCGGGTTACCGGACGCTTTCAGGGCTTCGGACCCCGCACCGCCAGGCCCGACCACCAAGATCAGCAGGGCGAAGGCCAGCAGTACCAGCATGGCACCGATCAGGCCGCGTGGCAGGTCGCGCTTGGGGTTCTTGGTCTCTTCGGCGGCCAGTGGCACACCTTCTACGGCAAGGAAGAACCAGATGGCGTAAGGAATCGCCGCCCACACACCGACATAGCCGAACGGCAGGAAGCTGCTGGCGCCTACCGCGTCCGTTTTGGCGATGTCGAACAGGTTGGCTGCATCAAAATGGGGCACCATGCTCACCAGGAACACCGCCAGGGCGATGGCTGCGATAGCGGTGATGATGAACATCAGCTTCAACGCCTCACCCACGCCAAAGATGTGGATGCCGATGAACACGATGTAGAACGCCAGGTAGATCATCCAGCCGCCGATGCCGAACAGTGACTGGCAGTAGGCGCCGATGAACACGGCGATGGCGGCGGGTGCGATGGCGTATTCGATGAGGATCGCCGTCCCGGTCAGGAAGCCGCCCCACGGGCCGAAGGCGCTGCGGGCAAAGCCGTAGCCGCCGCCTGCGGTGGGGATCATCGACGACAGCTCGGCCAATGAGAAACACATGCACAGGTACATGGTGGCCATCAGCAGGGTGGCCAGGAACATGCCACCCCAGCCGCCCTGGGCCAGGCCGAAGTTCCAGCCAGCGTAGTCGCCGGAGATGACATAGGCCACGCCCAGGCCGACCAGCAGTACCCAGCCGGCGGCGCCTTTTTTCAGTTCACGTTGCTGGAAATAGTCCGAACCGACTTTTTCGAAGTCTACGGAAGAGCCTGCCGGCGAGCCGGCGGAATGATCGCTTGGCATAGTTTCACCTGTTGTTTTTCTTGGTGGCCGGAAGGGTTCCGGGCCGATGGTGATGGGTACTGCAGGAAGCGAGCCAGAGCGGTTGGTGCACGGCAACCGCTTTGGCATTGTTAAATGCAGGCCCGGCCTCGTCGCGCGCTTGCCCGCCCTCACAGGGATTGCACAACATTCAAGTCATGTGCAGAGCTTGTGGGAGCGGGCGAGCCCGCGAGGGCCGCGACGCGGATTAGAAGAAGCCCAGCGGATTGATGTCGTAGCTCACCAGCAGGTTCTTGGTCTGCTGATAGTGGTCGAGCATCATCTTGTGCGTCTCACGGCCAACACCGGACTTCTTGTACCCGCCAAACGCGGCATGCGCCGGGTACAGGTGGTAGCAGTTGGTCCATACACGGCCAGCCTTGATGCCACGGCCCATGCGGTAGGCACGGTTGATGTCGCGGGTCCATACGCCGGCGCCCAGGCCGAACTCGGTGTCGTTGGCAATCGCCAGCGCTTCGGCTTCGTCCTTGAAGGTGGTGACGCTGACCACCGGGCCGAAGATTTCTTCCTGGAACACGCGCATCTTGTTGTTGCCCTTGAGCAGGGTCGGTTGGATGTAGTAACCGGTGGCCAGCGAGCCTTCCAGTTTTTCCACCTTGCCGCCGGTCAGCAGCTCGGCGCCTTCCTTCTGGGCGATGTCGAGGTACGACAGAATCTTCTCGAACTGCTGCTGCGAGGCCTGGGCGCCGACCATGGTGTCGGTGTCCAGCGGGTCGCCGCGCTTGATCTGCAGCACCTTCTTCATCACCACTTCCATGAACTGCGGGTAGATCGACTCCTGTACCAGTGCCCGCGATGGGCAGGTGCACACTTCGCCCTGGTTGAAGAATGCCAGCACCATGCCTTCGGCCGCCTTCTCGATGAAGCTTGGCTCGGCTTGCATGATGTCTTCGAAGTACACGTTCGGCGATTTGCCGCCCAGTTCGACAGTTGACGGGATGATGTTCTCGGCGGCGCATTTCATGATGTGCGAGCCAACCGGAGTCGAGCCGGTGAAGGCGATCTTGGCGATGCGCTTGCTGGTGGCCAGGGCTTCACCGGCTTCGCGGCCATAGCCTTGCACCACGTTCAGCACGCCAGGTGGCAGCAGGTCGCCGATCACTTCCAGCAGCACGGTGATGCCCAGGGGCGTTTGCTCGGCAGGCTTGAGCACCACGCAGTTACCCGCGGCCAGCGCGGGCGCCAGCTTCCAGGCCGCCATCAGGATCGGGAAGTTCCACGGGATGATCTGCCCGACCACGCCCAGCGGCTCATGGATGTGATAGGCCACGGTGCCTTCGTTGATCTCGGCCGCGCCGCCTTCCTGGGCGCGGATGCAGCCAGCGAAGTAGCGGAAGTGGTCGACCGCCAGCGGGATGTCGGCGTTTAGGGTTTCGCGGATTGGCTTGCCGTTGTCCCAGGTTTCGGTAATGGCCAGCAGCTCGAGGTTCTGCTCGATACGGTCGGCAATCTTCAGCAGAACGTTGGAGCGGTCCTGCACCGACGTGCGGCCCCAGGCGTCGGCCGCAGCATGGGCGGCATCCAGGGCCTTGTCGATGTCTTCGGCAGTGGAGCGAGGGAATTCAGCGATCAGCTTGCCATTCACCGGGGAGGTATTTTCGAAGTACTGCCCCTTTACCGGAGGAACGAACTCACCACCGATGTAGTTGCCGTAGCGGCTCTTGAAGGAAACCTTCGCGCCTTCGGTACCGGGATGTGCGTAACGCATGGTGTGTCTCCTGGCTATTGTGTTTGTTAGGGAGTTGAAAAGCGTAGAGCAAAGGTTGGGCCAGCGTTGGCTGTGCCAGGCAAATCAATGACTTGGGTCAGTATCACGGCGCTGATCAACAGTCGCTGTGCCGGCGCCGGTACGCGCTGGGTGACATTTTGTGCCATTTGCGACACGTCACAGGCGCGTGCATTGCAAAGCCTTTCCGGGTGGAGGATGCTGGGCTGACGCTCTATCTGCGGAGAACTACAACAATGCAGAGCAACCCTTTCAGTCGCCATGCCCAGCAGGTCCATAGCGTTGCCCATGGTCGGGCTGGGGAGGGCGGCAGTGACCCGTCCATCGCCCGCTCCTGGCTGCGCTGCCTGGAGGACTACCACCTCGACCCTACGGTGATCGAAGCGCCGGTGGTGCTTGAGCATGGGCGCCTGCTGGAAAGCCGCGAGCGCCTGCGCCAGGTGTTGCAAATTGCCGACCATGAAATGAACAGCCTGCACCAGCAGCTTTCCGGCGCGGGCCACGCAGTGCTGCTGACCGACGCCCGCGGGGTGATCCTCAACTGTGTCAGCGCCCCCACCGAGCGGCGTAGCTTCGAGCGTGCCGGGCTGTGGCTGGGCGCCGACTGGAGCGAGGCGCGCGAGGGCACCAATGGCATCGGCACCTGCCTGGTCGAGCGCCAAGCGCTGACTATCCACCAGAACGAGCACTTCCGTGGCCGCCACACCGGCCTGACCTGCTCGGCCAGCCCAGTGTTCGACCCGCATGGCGAGTTGCTGGCGGTACTCGACGTGTCCTCGGCGCGTCCTGACGTATCACGGCAAAGCCAGTTCCACACCATGGCGTTGGTCAACCTGTCGGCGAAGATGATCGAAAGCTGTTACTTCCTTCGCCATTTCGAGCAGCAATGGCTGCTGCGTTTTCACCTGCAGGCCGAGTCGGTCGGCTTGTTCAGCGAAGGCTTGCTGGCGTTCGACGGCGATGGGCGCATTTGCGCTGCCAACCAGAGCGCGCTTAACCTGCTGGGCACTGTGCGGGGCGGTGTGCTGGGCAAACCATTGAAGCGATTTTTTGCCTGCAGCCATGACGAATTGTTCAGCCGCGCCACGCCCGGCGGCAGCACCGCCTGGCCGCTGCGTACCCTGGACGGCCGCCAGGTGTTCGCCAGCCTGCGAGGGCAGGCCCGGGCGCCGGTGTGGTCGGTGCCAGCCGCCCAGCCGCGGCCCGCGTGCGAAGTAGAGCCGCTGGTCTGCCTGCTCGACCCGGCGTTGCAAAACGACTTCCGGCGCAGCGTGCGGGTGTTCGAGCGCGATGTGCCCTTGCTGCTGCGCGGCGAGACCGGTTGTGGCAAGGAGGCCTTCGCCCAGGCTGTGCATCAGGCCAGTGAGCGACGCGGCAAGCCGTTCGTTGCCATCAACTGTGCGTCGATCCCAGAAAGCCTGATCGAGAGTGAGCTGTTCGGGTACCGTGGCGGCAGTTTTACCGGCGCGCGCAAGGAAGGCATGCGCGGCAAGCTGCTGCAGGCTGACGGCGGCACCTTGCTGCTGGACGAGATCGGCGACATGCCGCTGGCCCTGCAAACCCGCCTGCTGCGGGTACTGGAGGAGCGCCAGGTGGTGCCGATCGGGGGCGAGCCGCAGGCGGTGGACGTGCGCATTGTCAGCGCCACCCACCGTGACTTGCTGGAGCGGGTAGAGCAGGGCAGTTTCCGCGAAGACCTTTATTACCGCCTCAATGGCCTGGAAGTGGCGTTGCCAGCGGTGCGCGAGCGCAGTGACAAGGCGCAGTTGCTGGACTTCCTGCTGCGCCAGGAGGCGCAGGGGCAGTTGATCGACATCGAGCCCAGGGCGCGGCAGGCACTGCTCGAATTCACCTGGCCGGGGAACGTGCGGCAAATGCGCAATGTGCTGCGTACCTTGGTGGCGCTTTGCGAAGATTCCCGAATCGCATTGGCGGATCTCCCAACCATCGTCCGCAACAACGCCAATCCTGTGGGAGCGGGCTTGCCCGCGAAGGCTGCCTCACAGCCGTATGAGGGCGAGGGTTTTGCCCTCGTTCGCGGGCAAGCCCGCTCCCGCACAACCTGCGTTGATTCCGCAGTTGACGGTGAATCCGTGGGTAACCAGGTTTTGCAGGATGCGGAACGGCAAGTTTTGCTGGCCATGCTGGAGGCAAAACACTGGCACTTGACCCGCGTCGCCGAGCACTTGGGCATCAGCCGCAATACCTTGTATCGAAAACTGCGCAAACACGGCATCACCAGGGCCGACTGAGCGAAACAGCGGGTGCGATTTGTCGCGCCCTGGGCTACCCTGCCTCGATGTTTTGCGAGGTCGACCATGCATATTCACATTCTCGGTATTTGCGGCACTTTCATGGGCTCGCTGGCGGTGCTGGCCAAGGAACTTGGCCACCGCGTCACCGGCTCGGACGCCAACGTCTATCCCCCGATGAGCACCCAGCTCGAAGCCCAGGGCATCGAACTGACCCAAGGTTATGACCCGGCTCAGCTGGACCCGGCGCCAGACCTGGTGGTCATCGGCAACGCCATGTCGCGCGGCAACCCGGCGGTTGAATACGTGCTGAACAAGGGCCTGCCCTATGTCTCCGGCCCGCAGTGGCTGGCCGACCACGTGCTGCAAGGCCGTTGGGTGCTGGCCGTTGCCGGTACCCACGGCAAGACCACCACCAGCAGCATGCTGGCCTGGGTGCTGGAGCACGCCGGCATGAGCCCAGGCTTCCTGATTGGCGGTGTGCCGCAGAACTTCTCGGTGTCGGCGCGTTTGGGCGACACGCCGTTCTTCGTGGTCGAAGCCGACGAATACGACAGCGCGTTCTTCGACAAGCGCTCGAAGTTCGTTCACTACCACCCACGTACTGCGATCCTCAACAACCTTGAGTTCGATCACGCGGACATCTTCCCGGACCTGGCCTCGATCGAGCGACAGTTCCATCACTTGGTGCGTACCATCCCCAGCGAGGGCCTGGTCATCCATCCGACCACCGAGCAAGCGCTGGAGCGAGTGATCGGCATGGGCTGCTGGACCCCGGTGCAAACCACCGGTGAAGGAGGCCAGTGGCAAGCTCGCCTGCTCAGCCCTGATGGCTCGCGCTTCGAAGTGTTGTTCGAAGGCGAGGCGCAGGGCGTGGTGGACTGGGCACTGACCGGCCAGCACAACGTCGCCAACGCCTTGGCCACCCTGGCTGCGGCCCGCCATGTTGGCGTGGTGCCGGCCATGGGGATCGCTGGCCTGAGTGCCTTCAAGAGCGTCAAGCGGCGCATGGAGAAGGTGGC
>NZ_BCBQ01000096.1:0-20971 GCF_001320885.1 Pseudomonas sp. NBRC 111140 | reverse complement strand
GCACGGTCACGCTGTCCAGTCGCTCACCGGCCTGGTTGGCGATCTGCATGCTGTCCTGGCTGTGGCGCTGGCTCTGGTCCATGGTGTCGACCGACTCGCGGGCACCGACCTGCAGCTCTTCGATCATGGTCTGCACCTGCTGCGCCGATTCCTGGGTGCGGTGCGCCAGGTTGCGCACTTCGTCGGCAACCACGGCAAAACCACGCCCGGCTTCACCGGCGCGGGCTGCTTCGATGGCGGCGTTCAGTGCCAGCAGGTTGGTCTGCTGGGAGATGCTGGTGATCACTTCGAGGATCTGGCCGATATTCACGGTCTTGCTGTTCAGCGTTTCGATGTGCTCGCTGGACGTGACGATCAGGTCGGACAGGCGGTTCATCGCAGCAATGTTGCGCTCGACCACTTGCTGGCCCTCTTCGGCCAGCAGGCGCGCGGAACTGGCGTGCTGCGAGGCTTGAGCAGCATTGCCGGCAATTTCCTGAGCGGCGGCGCCCAACTCGTTGATGGCGGCGGCGACACTGTTGGTGCGGTTGGACTGCTCGTCGGAGTTGGTCATCGATGAATTCGAAGCACTGATGACCCGCAGGGCCACTTCGTTGACCTGCTCGGTGGCAGAAGACACTTCGCGGATGCTGCTGTGAATACGCTCGACGAACCGGTTGAAGGCGTTGCCGAGGATGCCGAATTCGTCGTGGTTGTGGATGCGCAGGCGCTTGGTCAGGTCGCCTTCACCTTCGGCAATGTCTTCCATGGCGCGCGTCATGGTGTGCAGCGGCTGCATCAACACGCGAATCAGCAAACCGAGCAGGCCGATGATGATCACCACCGCCACTACCGTGGCGATCACCGCCGAGGTGCGGAAGGTGCTGAGCATCGAGAAGGCCTTGTCCTTGTCCACCGACAAACCGATGTACCAGTTGGCCGACGGCAAGCCGGTGATCGGGGTGAAGGTCAGCAGGCGGGCCTGGCCATCGCTCTGCACTTCGGTCAGCTCGCCTGTCAGTTTTGGCGTGTGCTGCGGGAACAGGTCTGACAGTGACTTCATCACCAGGTCTTTGTCCGGGTGCACCAGGATCTTGCCCTGGTCGTTGACCAGGAAGGCATAGCCCATGCCGCCGAAGTTCAGCGAGTTGATGATCTGCACCAGGCCGTCCAGGGCCAGGTCGCCACCAACCACGCCAACGCTGCTGGAGACCTTGCTGAGGATACCGATGACCATCTTGTTGGTGGTCATGTCGATGTACGGTTCGGTCAGGGTTGCGCCGCTGGCGCTCATGCCGTCCTTGTACCAGGGACGGGTACGTGGGTCATAGCCGTCGGGCATCTTCGCGTCGGGGCGCACGCTGAAACCGCCGTCGACCTTGCCCAGGTACACGGTAAGGAAGCTGGATATCAGCGCATTCTGGCCCATCAGGGTTTCGGCGTTGGTCGGGTCCTGGGCAATGTTCTGTGCCAGGTTCTCCACCAGTTTGATGCGGCCTTCGAACAGGTTGCGGATGTTGGTCGAAGTGGAGGTGCCCATTTCAGCCAGATAGTTTTCCAGGTCCTCGCGGATCGCATTACGCTGGAGGTAATCGTTGTAGAGGGTGAAAAGGCTGAAGGCAAGTATCACGATCAGTGATGCTGCCAAAAGAATCTTGTGGCTGAAACGAAGGCTTTTGTTCATGGCGTAATCGGTTCCGCTAAGGTTTTATATCAGGCGTTCGCACGAGTGGAGCGGTAGGCAGTGCAACATCCAGAAAAGTCCCTTTTCGGTTGTTCCTCTCTATTAAGGCGAATATCACCCACAGGTATCGGCCGAATTAAGCTAAAGCTTGAGCAGAGGATTAAAGAGATGTCGGAATTTTCGACCATCGTTGTAGGTGCTGGCCCGGATGGCCAGCCTGTCGGGCAAGCAATGCGCCTGGCCAACCGCCACGGTCTGGTGGCGGGCGCAACCGGTACAGGCAAGACCGTGACCCTGCAGCACCTGGCGGAAGTGTTCAGCGACGCCGGGGTGGCGGTGTTCGCCGCTGATGTCAAAGGTGACCTCTGCGGCCTGGGCGCAGCCGGTGCACCCCAGGGCAAGGTGGCCGAGCGCATCGCCGGCATGCCGTGGCTGGGGCATACGCCTCGGGCTTACCCGGTGAGCTTGTGGGACATTGCCGGGCAGTCCGGCCACCCGCTGCGCACCACCCTCAGTGAAATGGGGCCGCTGCTGCTGGGCAACTTGCTGGAACTGACCGACAGCCAGCAGGCGGCGCTGTATGCAGCCTTCAAGGTGGCTGACCGCGAAGGCCTGCTGCTGCTGGACCTCAAGGACCTCAAGGCTCTGCTTGCGCACCTGAAAGACAACCCGCAACTGCTCGGCGAAGACAGTGCGCTGATGACCACGGCCTCCACTCAGGCCTTGCTGCGCCGGCTCGCAACCCTTGAGCAGCAGGGAGCGGAGGCGCTGTTTGGTGAGCCGGCATTGCAGTTGGAGGACTTGCTGCGCCCGGACCCGGATGGCCGTGGCCGCATCCACTTGCTCGATGCCAGCCGGCTGGTGCACGAAGCACCCAAAGTGTATGCGACGTTCCTGTTGTGGCTGCTGGCCGAGTTGTTCGAGCAGTTGCCCGAGCGCGGCGATGCCGACAAGCCGGTGCTGGCACTGTTCTTCGATGAGGCGCACTTGCTGTTCAACGGCACGCCCAAGGCATTGCAGGACCGTCTTGAGCAAGTGGTGCGGCTCATCCGCTCCAAGGGCGTGGGGGTGTATTTCGTCACCCAGTCGCCAGGAGACTTGCCCGACGCGGTGCTGGCACAGCTAGGTTTGCGCATACAACATGGTCTGCGGGCGTTTACTGCCAAGGAGCAGAAGGCGCTGCGGGCTGTGGCCGATGGCTTCCGCCCCAATCCTGCGTTCGACACCCTGGCGGTGTTGACTGAGTTGGGGATTGGCGAGGCGCTGGTGGGCACGCTGGAAGAAAAGGGCACGCCGGCCATGGTGCAGCGGGTACTGGTTGCACCGCCGCAGTCACGTATAGGGCCGCTGAGTGCAGTTGAGCGCAGTGCGTTGGTTGCGGCCTCGCCGTTGGCGGGGCGCTATGACAAGCCTGTGGACCGTGAGTCGGCCTATGAGATGCTGACCCAGCGCAAGGGCGAGGCGGTGGAACCGGCGCCGCAACCGAAGGCGGATGAGGAGAGCTTTTCCGACAAGGCCGGTGAGTTCTTGCAGAGTGCGGCGGGGCAGGCGATCAAGTCGGCGGTACGCCAGGCGGCCAACCAGTTGGGGCGGCAGTTGGTACGCGGGTTGATGGGGTCGTTGCTCGGCGGCAAGAAAAAGTGATGACCTGCACCTGGCAGGCGACCTGCTCCTACTAAGTGCAGGAAAATAGCCATTAAAAAGGCGCCCTCGGGCGCCTTTTTCTATTGCGGTGTCCGTCAGCCAATGGCTTTGGACGCCAGCCAGAACAGGCCGGCCGCCAAGCCCATCGAGGCAGGCAGGGTCAGGATCCAGGCCAGCAGGATGGTCTTCACGGTGCCGCCTTGCAGGCCACTTTTGTTGGCGACCATGGTGCCGGCCACACCGGACGACAGCACATGGGTGGTCGATACCGGCAGGGCGAACACGTTGGCCATGCCGATGGCGCAGGCTGCGGTGATCTGTGCCGACATACCTTGGGCGTATGTCATGCCCTGTTTGCCGATCTTCTCGCCAACGGTCAACACCACACGCTTCCAGCCAACCATGGTGCCAAGGCCCAGGGCCAGGGCGACGGCCACGATTACCCAGAATGGGGCGTATTCGGTGGTGGCGGTGAGGTCTTTGCGCAGTTTCTCAAGGTCGGCCTTTTCACGGGCTTCCAGGCCTGGCAGTTTGCCAACCTTCTTCGCCGTGTCATCCAGGCACAGCAGGTAGCGACGCACTTCGACGCGCTTCTCGGCGTCCAGGCTGTGGTAGTCGGTCACGCCTTGCAACGAGGACTGCAGTGCGGCGATGGTCGGTTCGGTCTGCTGTGGGTTGCAGCTGAACTGCTCCGGCAGGTCGCTGGCCTTGGCCTTGCCCAGTGCCAGGAATTCGCCCAGGGTCGCGGCATTGCGCTGGTAGAACTGGCTCATGTGCAGGGTAGCGTCGCGGGTACGCTCGATCTGGTACGTGGTGCTGTTCAGGTCGAGGACGAACTTGGCCGGGACGATACCGATCAGTACCAGCATGATCAGGCCGATGCCTTTCTGGCCGTCGTTGGAGCCGTGCACGAAGCTTACACCCATGGCGGAAACCACCAGGACCAGGCGGTTCCAGAACGGCGGGTGCTTCTTGTCGTCGAGCTTGCGGCGCTGCTCGGGGGTTTTGTGCATCTTCGACAGCGGGCGCCACCATTTCAGGCCGATCAGCACCAGGGCGGCAACGGCGAAGCCGGCCATGGGCGAGACCACCAGCGACATGGCGATGTCGATCGCCTTTTGCCAGTTGACGCCGTCCCCCAGCGGGATGTCGTTGATCAGGGCGTTGGCCAGGCCGACGCCGAGAATGGAGCCGATCAGCGTGTGCGAGCTGGAGGCCGGGATGCCGAAGTACCAAGTGCCCAGGTTCCAGGTGATGGCCGCAGCCAGCAGCGAGAAGACCATGGCCAGGCCGTGTCCGGTGTTCACATTGATCAGCAGCTCTACCGGCAGCAGGTGCACGATGGCATAGGCCACCCCAACACCACCGAGCAGAACGCCAAGGAAGTTGAACACGCCGGAGAAGAACACGGCGAGGTGCGGCGGCATGGCTTTGGTATAGATGACAGTAGCTACCGCGTTGGCGGTGTCATGAAAGCCATTGATGAACTCGAAGGCGAGTACGAAGGTCAAGGCGAGCAGCAGGCTCACCAACACCCAGGCATCCAGTCCGCTGAATAAATCGATCATGAAGGTTGTCTGGCGGGTCATAGGGGGGCGGGATTATGCCAGAAAACCTTGGCAATCGATGCACCTGCTGCAGACCGATGGCAATCTTCATGGCGCACGCGAGCCGTGCTTGACGGGGACTATGGGTAGGTGAAAATCGGCTAAAAAGCACAAACGCTGGCGAAAAAAGACATAAAAGCGAAGAAAAATCCGCTTCGCCATTATTCAAACGGCCGTATGAAATTTGTGTAATTCCATTTCATCATCAGCCGGACAGTAAAAATCGACCGCGCCCGGGCTGGCCGGGCGACGACGCGCGGGCGTGGCTCCGAGCCTCAGGGATTGTCGCTGCGCAGTTCCTTTTCCATGCGTTCCAGTTCCTGGCTGAAGGACTGGTCACGCACGCTGGCACGTTTGCGCCAAGGTTTGCGTTCTGGATCCGGTTGTGCAGCGTAAGTGGTGACTTCGCCACCGTAAACATCCTTGTAACGTTCAGCCTGGCGCTCGAGTTCTGCGCGCAGTTCATCTTTCGTCACATGCAGTACCTGAATGAAGAGTAATGACTGTTGTTATGCATGGTGCACATGCCTTGCTGGCCGCAACGGCTTGATACAGCGGAAGGTTCCATTACCACGGTAGCGTGGGGGCCTGCGTAATCGATTATAGCAATCGATAATTTGCCGAACATCGTTATTTACCAAACCTGACATCAGCTGATGCAAGTACTGGGATGTGTTCGGAATCAGTTTGGACCTTTCGTACAAGTTTGAAAGGCATCACCGATAAAAGTTCGCTGCATTGCCGGAGCGCGGCTGTAATGAAAAACGGCCTCGCCGGAAGGCGAGGCCGTTGCCTGGGGACTTCTACGGTGGGTACCTGACCAGTCTCTCCAAAGAAGCCACAAGTGGCATGAGAAAGGTATAAGCAAAAGTGTCGGCGGTCAATTGCGATTATCGGCCGTTTGTTCGATAATCGCACGAACCGGCGTTTTTTTTGAGGTGTGCGATGAGTGACGAAACCCTGGGCAACGATTCCGGCAATCCGGAGGCAGCACGACCTGCTTCGGCTGCCATGGCGCCGCCGATCGTGGCCTCCCCGGCCAAGCGCATCCAGGCCTTTACCGGCGATCCGGACTTCATGACCTCCCTGGCGCGTGGCCTGGCCGTGATCCAGGCGTTCCAGGAGCGCAAACGCCACCTGACCATCGCCCAGATCAGCCACCGCACCGAAATCCCCCGCGCAGCGGTGCGCCGTTGCCTGCACACGTTGATCAAGCTCGGTTATGCCACCACAGACGGGCGTACCTATTCGCTGCTGCCCAAAGTGCTGACCCTGGGGCATGCGTACCTGTCGTCGACGCCGCTGGCGATTTCTGCCCAACCCTACCTGGACCGCATCAGCGATCAGTTGCATGAGGCGGCCAACATGGCCACCCTCGAAGGTGACGACATCCTTTATATAGCGCGTTCGGCCACGGTGGAGCGGCTGATTTCGGTCGACCTGTCGGTGGGCGGTCGCTTGCCGGCGTATTGCACGTCGATGGGGCGCATTCTGCTGGCGGCCATGGACGACACCAGCCTGCGTGAGTACCTGGACCGTGCCGACCTGAAGGCGCGCACCAGTCGGACGCTGAATGACCCAGAGTCATTGTTTGCCTGCATCCAGCAGGTACGCGCCCAAGGGTGGTGCGTGGTGGACCAGGAGCTGGAGCAGGGGTTGCGCTCGATTGCAGTGCCGGTTTACGACGCTTCGGGGCAAGTGTTGGCGGCATTGAACGTGAGTACCCATGTTGGCCGGGTGACGCGCAGCGAGCTGGAGCAGCGGTTCTTGCCGATTCTGCTGGCGGCCAGCCGCGACCTTTGCCATCAGTTGTTCGGGTGAGGCCGCAGGGGCCGCAAAGCGGCCCCAAAATAGAACAGGCAAAACCGTTTCTTGTGCGATAAACGCACAGTGTCGTTCAGGGTGAATTGCTTCACCTACGCCCGCTGATTAATGTTTCTCGCAGCGGTCGGCTTGCCGACCGAACAAGAAAAACATAAGAGGCACTTACCCATGAATACTGTCACCTCGCTGCTGCGGCCGCACCCGCACGCAGTACCGTTGTATCCAGGCTGACGCAGACCCTATTTCCAATCATCGCCCTCTTGCACCGGTTATTCGCGTGCAGTGGCCTTGCTGTGCCCCACATTCTGGATAACAACAATGAACCAAGCACAAACCAACGTCGGCAAAAGCCTCGACGTTCAGTCGTTCATCAATCAGCAGCCGCTGTCCCGCTATCAGTGGCGGGTCGTGCTGTTGTGCTTCCTGATCGTTTTTCTCGATGGCCTGGACACCGCCGCCATGGGTTTCATTGCCCCGGCCCTGTCGCAGGAGTGGGGGATCGATCGCGCCAGCCTCGGCCCGGTGATGAGTGCCGCATTGATCGGGATGGTGTTCGGCGCCTTGGGCTCCGGGCCGCTGGCTGACCGTTTCGGCCGCAAAGGCGTGCTGGTGGGTGCTGTGCTGGTGTTCGGTGGCTTCAGCCTGGCCTCGGCCTATGCCACCAACGTCGACCAACTGCTGGTGTTGCGCTTCCTGACAGGGCTGGGCCTGGGGGCAGGTATGCCCAATGCCACCACGTTGCTGTCCGAATACACCCCTGAACGCCTCAAGTCGTTGCTGGTGACCAGCATGTTCTGCGGTTTCAACCTGGGCATGGCGGGTGGTGGCTTCATCTCCGCCAAGCTGATCCCGGCCTACGGCTGGCACAGCCTGCTGGTGATCGGTGGCGTGTTGCCGTTGCTGCTGGCACTGGTGTTGATGCTCTGGCTGCCGGAGTCGGCGCGGTTCCTGGTAGTACGCAACCGAGGCACCGACAAGGTGCGCAAGACTTTGTCGCCGATTGCGCCGCACGTAGTGGCCGAGGCCGGCAGCTTCAGCGTGCCGGAACAAAAGGCGGTGGCTGCACGCAACGTGTTTGCGGTGATCTTCTCTGGCACCTATGGGCTGGGCACCGTGCTGCTGTGGCTGACCTATTTCATGGGCCTGGTGATCGTCTACCTGCTGACCAGTTGGCTACCCACCCTGATGCGTGACAGCGGCGCGAGCATGGAACAGGCCGCGTTCATCGGCGCGCTGTTCCAGTTCGGTGGCGTGCTCAGTGCAGTTGGCGTGGGTTGGGCCATGGACCGTTTCAACCCACACAAGGTGATCGGCATTTTCTACCTGCTGGCCGGGGTGTTCGCCTACGCCGTGGGGCAGAGCCTGGGCAACATCACCTTGCTGGCCACGCTGGTGCTGATCGCCGGCATGTGCGTGAACGGTGCACAGTCGGCGATGCCATCTTTGGCGGCACGCTTCTACCCCACCCAGGGCCGGGCCACCGGTGTATCGTGGATGCTGGGTATCGGCCGCTTTGGCGCGATTCTGGGGGCCTGGAGCGGCGCGACGCTGCTGGGCCTGGGCTGGAACTTCGAGCAAGTGCTGACCGCACTGTTGGTGCCGGCGGCGCTGGCGGCCGTGGGTGTGATCGTGAAGGGCCTGGTGAGTCACGCGGACGCGACGTGATCAGCGGTGGGCCGCTATGCGGCCCATTCGCAGCAACGGCTCGATGCTTAGGCAAGCAACAAATGGTTCGATAATCGCACATATAGTCGATTATCGAATTGAAAGCTACCTGCCAGTCTCCTTAATCTGGGGCCACCGAAGCACCCTGACCAGGAGCCTCCAAATGCCACGTGCAGACCATTTCCGAACCCACCCAAGTCGAGCTGTCCACCCTGTGTGACCTCGAAGCCCGTACCGCCGCAGCCCATGGCCAAGTGGCAGGAGAAAGCCTGATGCACGACGTATTCATCTGTGACGCCATCCGCACCCCGATCGGCCGCTTCGGCGGCGCCCTGGCCAGCGTGCGGGCCGATGACCTGGCCGCCGTGCCGCTGAAGGCGCTGATCGAGCGCAACCCCGGCGTGCAGTGGGACCAGGTGGACGAGGTGTTCTTCGGCTGCGCCAACCAGGCAGGTGAAGACAACCGCAACGTGGCACGCATGGCGCTGCTGCTGGCCGGCCTGCCGGACAGCATCCCCGGCGTCACCCTGAACCGCCTGTGCGCATCGGGCATGGATGCCATCGGCACCGCCTTCCGCGCCATTGCCAGTGGCGAAATGGAGCTGGTGATTGCCGGTGGTGTCGAGTCGATGTCGCGCGCCCCGTTCGTCATGGGCAAAGCCGAAAGCGGTTATTCGCGCAACATGAAGCTGGAAGACACCACCATCGGCTGGCGCTTCATCAACCCACTGATGAAGCACCAGTACGGCGTGGATTCCATGCCGGAGACCGCCGACAACGTGGCCGACGACTATCAGGTTTCGCGTGCTGACCAGGACGCTTTCGCCCTGCGCAGCCAGCAGAAAGCTGCAGCCGCCCAAGCGGCGGGCTACTTCGCCGAAGAGATCGTGCCGGTGCGCATTGCGCACAAGAAGGGTGAAACCATCGTTGAGCGTGACGAGCACCTGCGCCCGGAAACCACGCTGGAAGCGCTGACCAAGCTCAAGCCGGTCAATGGCCCTGACAAGACGGTCACCGCTGGCAACGCCTCGGGTGTGAACGACGGTGCGGCGGCGCTGATCCTGGCGTCGGCCGCAGCGGTGAAGAAACACGGCCTGACCCCACGTGCCCGCGTGTTGGGCATGGCCAGTGGCGGCGTTGCGCCACGTGTCATGGGCATTGGCCCGGTGCCGGCGGTGCGCAAGTTGACCGAGCGCCTGGGTGTGGCGGTCAGTGATTTCGATGTGATCGAGCTTAACGAAGCGTTTGCCAGCCAAGGCCTGGCGGTGTTGCGTGAGCTGGGTGTGGCCGACGACGCGCCGCAGGTGAACCCTAACGGCGGCGCGATCGCCCTGGGTCACCCGCTGGGCATGAGCGGTGCGCGCCTGGTGCTGACTGCACTGCATCAGTTGGAGAGGAGTGGTGGGCGCAAGGGCCTGGCAACCATGTGTGTGGGTGTCGGTCAGGGCCTGGCACTGGCCATCGAGCGGGTTTGACCTGTACCGGCCTCTTCGCGGGCAAGCCCGCTCCCACAGGTGGAACCACGCCTCCTACTGTGGGAGCGGGCTTGCCCGCGAAGAGGCCGGACCTGTTAGACACAAGGCCAATTGCCAGCCTGATAGCGGAACGAGTGTGTTACCAGGTATGTCTAGACTTACCTAGGACCCTCCAGGAGTAAAACCGTCATGACCTCAACCTATTACACCGGCGAAGAACGCAGCAAGCGCATCTTCGCCATTGTCGGTGCCTCATCAGGCAACCTGGTGGAATGGTTCGACTTCTACGTCTACGCCTTTTGCGCGATCTACTTCGCCCCGGCCTTCTTCCCCTCCGATGACCCTACCGTGCAGCTGTTGAACACGGCAGGCGTGTTCGCTGCAGGCTTTTTGATGCGCCCCATCGGTGGCTGGATCTTCGGCCGTCTCGCTGACCGCCACGGTCGCAAGAATTCCTTGATGATCTCGGTGCTGATGATGTGTTTCGGCTCCTTGATGATCGCTTGCCTGCCTACCTATGCCAGCATCGGCACCTGGGCCCCGGCGCTGCTGTTGCTGGCCCGCCTGATCCAGGGCCTGTCGGTGGGTGGCGAATACGGCACCACCGCCACCTACATGAGTGAAGTGGCCCTGCGCGGCCAGCGCGGTTTCTTTGCTTCGTTCCAGTACGTCACCCTGATTGGCGGCCAGTTGCTGGCGGTGCTGGTGGTGGTGATCCTGCAACAACTGCTGACTGAAGATGAACTGCGGGCCTGGGGCTGGCGCATCCCATTCGTGGTGGGCGCCATCGCCGCGCTGATCTCGCTGATGCTGCGCCGCTCGCTGCACGAGACCAGCAGCGCCGAAACCCGTAATGACAAGGATGCAGGTTCGATTGGTGGCCTGTTCCGCAACCACGCAGCGGCGTTCATCACGGTGCTGGGTTACACCGCTGGCGGCTCGTTGATCTTCTACACCTTCACCACCTACATGCAGAAGTACCTGGTCAACACTGCAGGCATGACGGCGAAAAACGCCAGCTACGTGATGACCGGTGCGCTGTTCCTGTTCATGGTGCTGCAGCCGTTCTTCGGCATGTTGTCGGACCGCATCGGTCGGCGCAACTCGATGCTGCTGTTCGGCGCTTTGGGTACCCTGTTCACCGTGCCATTGCTGATGGCGCTGAAAACCGTGACCAGCCCGTTCATGGCCTTCGTTCTGATCAGCCTGGCCTTGTGTATCGTCAGTTTCTACACCTCCATCAGCGGCCTGGTGAAGGCCGAGATGTTCCCGCCGCAAGTACGCGCGCTGGGTGTGGGCCTGGCCTATGCGGTGGCCAACGCGGCATTCGGCGGTTCGGCCGAGTACGTGGCCTTGGGCCTGAAAACCCTGGGCATGGAAAACACCTTCTACTGGTACGTGACGGCGATGATGGCGATTGCCTTCCTGTTCAGCCTGCGCCTGCCGAAGCAGGCGGCGTACCTGCACCATGATGATTAAGGACGCTGCATGAGCAACCAACTGTTCGACGCCTACTTCACCGCGCCGGCCATGCGCGAGGTTTTTTCCGACCGTGGCCGGCTGCAGGGCATGCTCGATTTCGAAGCCGCGCTGGCCCATGCCGAGGCCGCTGCCGGGCTGGTCCCGCACAGCGCTGTGGCGGCCATCGAGGCGGCGTGCCAGGCCGAGCGCTATGACGTTGGCGCGCTGGCCAATGCCATCGCCACCGCTGGTAACTCAGCGATCCCGCTGGTGAAGGCGTTGGGCAAGGTGATTGCCACGGGCGTGCCTGAAGCCGAGCGCTATGTGCACCTGGGGGCTACCAGCCAGGACGCGATGGACACCGGTCTTGTGTTGCAGTTGCGCGATGCCCTCGATTTGATCGAAGCCGACCTTGGCAAACTGGCCGACACCCTGTCGCAGCAGGCCTTGAAGCATGCCGATACGCCATTGGTGGGCCGCACCTGGCTGCAGCACGCCACCCCTGTGACCCTGGGCATGAAACTGGCCGGTGTGTTGGGCGCCTTGACCCGCCACCGTCAGCGCCTGCGGGAACTTCGTCCGCGCCTGCTGGTGCTGCAGTTCGGCGGTGCCTCGGGCAGCCTGGCGGCACTGGGCAGCAAGGCGATGCCGGTGGCTGAAGCGCTGGCCGAGCAACTCAAGCTGACCCTGCCCGAGCAACCCTGGCACACCCAGCGCGACCGCCTGGTGGAATTTGCCTCGGTACTGGGCCTGGTTGCCGGCAGCCTGGGCAAGTTCGGCCGCGATATCAGCCTGCTGATGCAAACCGAGGCGGGGGAGGTGTTCGAACCTTCCGCACCAGGCAAGGGCGGTTCTTCGACCATGCCGCACAAGCGCAACCCGGTCGGTGCCGCGGTGTTGATCGGTGCTGCCACTCGCGTGCCGGGCCTGCTGTCGACGCTGTTCGCCGCCATGCCCCAGGAGCACGAGCGCAGCCTCGGCCTGTGGCATGCCGAATGGGAAACCCTGCCGGATATCTGCTGCCTGGTCTCTGGCGCCCTGCGCCAGGCCCAGGTGATTGCCGAGGGCATGGAGGTGGATGCCGTGCGCATGCGCCACAACCTCGATCTGACCCAAGGCCTGGTGCTGGCCGAAGCGGTGAGCATCGTCCTCGCCCAACGCCTGGGCCGTGACCGTGCTCACCACCTGTTGGAACAATGCTGCCAGCGCGCGGTGGCTGAACAGCGCCACCTGCGTGCTGTGCTGGGTGACGAGCCGCAGGTCAGCGCCGAGCTGTCTGGCGAAGAACTCGATCGCCTGCTCGACCCTGCCCATTACCTGGGCCAGGCCCGCGTCTGGGTGGCGCGCGCCGTATCCGAACATCAACATTTCACTGCCTGAAGGAGACTGCTGTGGCGCATTTGCAACTGGCCGATGGCGTTTTGAACTACCAGATCGATGGCCCGGACAACGCCCCGGTGCTGGTATTGTCCAACTCGCTGGGTACCGACCTGGGCATGTGGGACACCCAGATTCCGCTGTGGAGCCAGCACTTCCGTGTGCTGCGCTACGACACCCGTGGCCATGGCGCATCGCTGGTCACCGAAGGCCCTTACAGCATCGAACAGCTGGGCCGTGACGTGCTGGCCCTGCTCGATGGCCTGGACATCCAGAAAGCGCACTTCGTCGGCCTGTCGATGGGGGGGCTAATCGGCCAGTGGCTGGGCATCAACGCCGGCGAGCGCCTGCACAGCCTGACCCTGTGCAACACCGCCGCCAAGATCGCCAATGACGAGGTGTGGAACACCCGTATCGACACTGTGCTCAAAGGTGGCCAGCAGGCCATGGTCGATCTGCGCGATGGTTCCATCGCCCGTTGGTTCACCCCAGGCTTTGCCCAGGCCCAGCCAGAGCAAGCCCAGCGCATTTGCCAGATGCTGGCGCAAACCAGCCCGCAGGGCTATGCCGGTAACTGCGCAGCAGTGCGTGACGCCGATTACCGTGAGCAACTGGGCCGCATCCAGGTGCCTGCACTGATCGTTGCCGGCACCGAAGACGTGGTCACCACCCCTGAACACGGCCGCTTCATGCAGGCCGGTATCCAAGGTGCCGAGTACGTCGACTTCCCGGCAGCGCACCTGTCCAACGTCGAAATTGGTGAGGCGTTCAGCCGCCGCGTGCTCGACTTCCTGCTGGCTCACTGAGGACAACGCCATGGATGAAAAACAACGTTACGACGCCGGCATGCAAGTGCGCCGTGCGGTGCTTGGCGATGCCCATGTGGACCGCAGCCTGGAGAAGCTCAACGACTTCAACGGCGAATTCCAGGAAATGATCACCCGCCACGCCTGGGGTGATATCTGGACCCGCCCAGGCCTGCCGCGCCATACCCGTAGCCTGATCACCATCGCCATGCTGATCGGCATGAACCGCAACGACGAGCTGAAGCTGCACCTGCGGGCGGCGGCCAACAACGGCGTGACCCGCGACGAGATCAAGGAAGTGCTGATGCAGAGCGCGATTTACTGCGGCATTCCGGCAGCCAATGCCACCTTCCACATGGCTGAGTCGGTGTGGGACGAGCTGGGTGTAGAGTCGCGTAGCTGAGTGCTACGCGGTCGCTCCTACACAGACCGCATCACAACAGGGCCTGCGTTGTTTTCTACGGCCTGTTTCAGGGCCGGGCACAGGCCCAGCATGAACGCGGCTTCTGCCACCACGAACAGCGGCCCGATGATCAAGCCGCTGACATCGTCGACGAAGGCCGGTTTGCGGCCTTCATAGTAGTGGCCGACGAACTGGATGATCCAACCCACCACGAATGCCCCTAGCCCGGCGCTGAGCCACAGTGCAGTCGTTTGCACTGCCAGCACCTGCCCGACCCACAGACATAGCCCCAGCAATGCACCCATCACCAGGCCGAAGCGCAGGTCCAGGCGCAGGTAGAACCATACCGATGCCGCCGCTGCCAGCAGGGCAGGGGAAAGCCACATGCCGGCAAATTCCCAGCCTGGGCGTGAAAGCAGGATGGTGACCGCCAGCACGATCAAAGGGATACCGATGAAGTGAGTGATGATGTTGCGTGGGTCGCGATGGTAGCTGGCGTACTGGCTCAGGTGGTCGACGAGGGTTTTCATTGTTATGCCTCCCTGGTTTGCCTGATCGGGGTGTATTGCCTGTACCCGCGAAGAGGCCGGTACAGGCAACCGATATAGCTCAGGATAGCCTGCGGCTACCACCATCATCAGCTCAGCGAATGGCAGCAGCCCGTACAGGCGTATCCAGCCCCACCAGTGTCTCGATCATCGCCCGCGCCGCTGGCGACAGACGGTAGCCACTGCGGCTGACCACGCCACAGCGAACGCTCAACACTTCCAGCGCCGGCGGCAGGTTGCGCCAGTGCAGGCGCACCAGGCTTCCGTTGGCCAGGTCATCGGCCACGGCCTCTTCACTGGCAGTGCCGATAGCATCGCTGGCCTGCACCACGCTGCGCAGTATGGCCAGGTGCTCGGTTTGCAGGTGCGGCGTGAAGTCGCTTCGCCCACTGAGGTTGGCCAGGCGTTTGCGTACACCGGGGTCAAGCAAAGCGCTGGCCAGCGGGTAGCTGAACAGGTCGTTGGTCGACAGGCTGTCCTTGGCCAGCAACGGGTGGCCAGGGCGGCAGAAGAAAAGGCCGGGGCGGGGTGACAAGGCTTCGGTGTGGAAGTTGGGGTCGGCTTCGAACGGGCGGATATCGTCGACGAAAAACTCGATCTGTTCACGGCGCAGGGCCTGACCCAGACGTTCGGTATTGTCCACCAGCAGCGAGGTGCGGATGCCTGGGTGGCGTTCGATGAAGTGGTGCAAGGCATCGGGCACCAGGCGCACGGCCAGCGCCGGGCCACTGCCGAAGTGCAGTTCGCCGGCGTCGAGCTTGGTCATTTGCAGCACTTCGTTGCTCAACTGCGCAGCCCCCTGTACCAGGCGCCGGGCATGTTGCAGCACCACAAGGCCTTCCGGGGTGGGCGGCAGGGCTTTGCTGGCGCGGTCGACCAGTGGGCAGCCGAACGTGTGTTCCAGGCCCTGGATGGCGCGGCTGAAGGCGGGTTGGGTGATGCCCATGGCCTCGGCGGCCCGAACGAAACTGCGGTATTCGGTGAGGGCAATGAAGTAGCGCAGCTGGCGGAGGTCCATGTCACGGCTCTGGGGCGGGGATCAGGGCTCTATTCAAGCGGTTACAGCTTATATCGTCAAAGAAGCTTTAAGGATTTGTTTATTTCTTTTGGTTATTTTGTTGTATCTCCGGCCTCTTCGCGAGTTCCTCGCGAAGAGGCCAGCAGATTCAAAGCAGATTCAGCGGGTAACTCACGATCAGGCGGTTCTCATCGAACGCATTGGTGCTGAAGTCCCGGCGCATGGTGGAGTTGCGCCATTTCACCGACAGGTCCTTGAAGCTGCCCGACTGCACCACATAGGCCAGCTCGGTTTCCCGTGCCCATTCCTTGCCATCGTCCACGTTGCCAACGGTCACGTTGTCACCCTTGATGTAGCGGTTCATCAGGGTCAGGCCGGGTACGCCGACGGTGGCGAAGTTGAAGTCATGGCGAACCTGCCAGGAGCGCTCCTTGGCATTGTCGAAGCTCGAGTTGTAGCTGTCGTTGGCCAGGGTGCCGCCACTGGTGCCATTGACCCGCATCCAGGCATCGTCGCCGCTCACCTTCTGCAGCCCGACATAGAAGGTATGGCCTTGGTAGCGTGCCGAAAGCAGGGCGGAAGCGGTGCGGTTGTCCAGCTTGCCGGCACGTTCGCCGCCGTCTTCCTTGCCGATGAAGTAGCCCAGGTTGGCGCCCAGGGTCCAGTCGCCCAGCGGCTGGCTGTGCGTCAGGTTGAGGTACTGCTGGCGGTAGATGTCCTTGAGCTGGGCGTCCCACAGGCCAATCATGGTGCGCTTGTCGTTGAAGGTGTACTCACCGCCGCCGAAGTTGAATCGGTCGGAGGTGAACGCGGCTTTGCCGTTCAGCGACATGTCTTCCATGCTGGCGTCATTGCGCGGGCTGTTGCCGCGGAACTGGCCGGCGTACAGGGTCAGGCCGGCGATTTCCTTGGAGGTCAGCTGGCCACCGCGGAAGGTTTGCGGCAGCGAACGGCCATCGTCCGAGCGCAGGATCGGTAGTACCGGCATCCATTCGCCGACTTTCAGTTCGGTTTCGGACAGCTTGGCTTTCAGTGCTACACCCAACCGGCCAAAGTCATCGGCAGGGCGACCGTCGTCATGCACGGGCAGCAGGTGAGTGTTGGTGGTGCCTTTGCCACCGTCGAGCTTGACCGAATACAGGCCCAGGACGTCCACGCCGAAACCGACGGTGCCCTGGGTAAACCCGGAACGGGCGTCGAGGATGAAGCTTTGCGTCCATTCCTCGGCCTTGCCCTGCGGATGGGCCGGGTCGACGAAGTTGCGGTTGATGTAGAAGTTGCGCAGGTTGAGGGTGGCCTTGGCATCCTCCATGAATCCACCTTCGTTGGCGGCGAACACGGGGAGGGCGCAGGACATGGCCAACAGGCCGGGCAGCAGCTGGCGTGCGGGTTGCAAAGTGCTCATCTGTCGTGGATCTCTTGTTTTTATGGGGCGAGCCGGTGCACTGCTGGATCGAGCCGGCAGGTGCGGGTCTTTAGTGATGAACTTGGGCAACGTTGCGTGGGGGGATGGTGCGGGGTTGGGCGGGGGTGAGGCAATTCGCCGCAAACGGAACGGGGCGATAATCGAACGGAATGTTCCGGTTGGTTAATTCTTTCTGTACCGACGAATAAAAAGCCCACCGTGAAGGTGGGCTTGACGTTGCTGCGAACTCAATCAGCCTTTCGGTGCATCCACCGACGCCTGCTGGTTGGCCTGCCCGGTCTGCTCGTACCAGCCACCGCCGAGCGCCTTGTACAGGTTGACCTCGCTGGTCAGCTGCGAAAGACGGTCGCCGATCAGTGCCTGTTGGGCGCTGAACAGGTTGCGCTGGGCGTCGAGGAAGGTCAGGTTGCTGTCGATCCCGATGCGATAACGGCGTTCGGCCAGGCGGTAGTAATCCTGGTTCGCCTGCACCAGGTCGCGCTGGGCCTGCAGCTGCTCTTCGAAGGTCTTGCGCGCCGCCAGGCCATCGGAGACTTCCTGGAAGGCGGTCTGGATGGTTTTTTCGTACTTGGCGACGTTGATGTCCTTCTGGATCTTCGAATAATCCAGGCTGGCCTTCAGGCTGCCGGCGTTGAAGATCGGCAGGTTGATCTGCGGCTGGAACAGCCAGGTGCCCTGGCCGCCTGCGAACAGGTGGCCCATGTCGGGGCTCAGGCTGCCCGCGTTGGCGGTCAGGCTGATGCTCGGGAAGAACGCTGCGCGGGCCGCGCCAATGTTGGCATTGGCGGCCTTGAGCAGGTGCTCGGCTTCCTGGATGTCCGGGCGGCGCTGGAGGATATCCGACGGCAGGCCGGCCGGCACTTCGGCCAACTGGTCGGCATTGAGCTCCAGCGGCTTGGCCAGGTCGGCTGGAATGCCGGTGCCCAGCAGCACGGTCAGGCTGTTGACGTCCTGGGCGACCAGGCGCTGATACTGCGAGTACTTGACCCGGGCGCCTTCCACGGCGGTGCGTGCCTGGCTGACGTCGAGTGCAGAAGCGACGCCGACTTCATTGCTGCGACGGGTGAGGTTGTAGCTTTCCTCGTAGGTCTTCAGCGTTTCTTCGGTCAGCTTGAACAGGGCCTGGTCGGCCTGCCAGGTGTAGTAGGCATTGGCCACGCTGGCCACCAGGGCGATTTGCGTGGAACGACGCGCCTGCTCGCTGGACAGATAGGTTTCCAAGGCTTGCTCGGTCAGGCTGCGCACGCGGCCGAACAGGTCCAGCTCGTAGGCGCTGACACCCAGGGTTGCCGAATACTGGCTGGTGATGCCAGATTCACCGGTTTGCGACATGTTCGCCGGGACGCGCTGGCGGCTGCCGCTGCCGGTGGCCGAAACCGCCGGGAACAGGTCGGCACGCTGAATGCGGTACTGCGCGCGGTAGGCGTCCAGGTTCAGCGCCGCGACGCGCAGGTCGCGGTTGTTCACCAGCGAGGTCTGGATCAGCTGTTGCAGCGCCGGATCGTGGAAGAACTGGCGCCAGCCCTGTTCGGCGGCGGCAACATCCGCCGATTGCGTTGGCGAGTACGCAGGGCCTTGCGGCCACTGCGCAGCCACCGGCGCTTCCGGGGTCTGGTAGTCAGGGATCAGCGAGCAGCCGCCAAGAATGAAAGCGGTTACCGCCAGGGACAACAAAGACTTGGTCATTGCCCAGCCTCATAACGTGGAGTTTCAGGGGTGACGTCTTTTTCCGGCTCTTTGCTGCCGAACAGCGACGACACTGCGACGAAGAACAGCGGTACCCAGAAGATAGCCAGTACGGTCGCACTGATCATGCCGCCGATCACACCCGTACCGATGGCGTGCTGGCTGCCGGCGCCGGCGCCGCTGGCGATGGTCAACGGTACCACGCCAAGGATGAACGCCAGCGAGGTCATGATGATCGGGCGCAGACGCATGCGGCACGCCTCGATCGCCGCGTCGTACAGGCTGCGGCCTTGCTCGTGCAGTTCCTTGGCGAACTCGACGATCAGAATGGCGTTTTTCGCCGCCAGGCCGATGGTGGTCAACAGGCCGACCAGGAAGTACACGTCGTTGGACAAGCCGCGCAGACTGGTGGCGATCAGTGCACCGATGATACCCAGCGGTACTACCAGTACCACGGCGATCGGGATCGACCAGCTTTCGTACAGGGCTGCCAGGCACAGGAACACGAACAGTACCGAGAGGGCGAACAGCGCCGGCATCTGCGAACCGGAGAGCTTTTCCTCGTAGGACATGCCGGTCCAGGAGAAGCCTACGCCGCTTGGCAGTTCGCCAGCGATGCGCTCGACCTCGGCCATGGCTTCACCGGTACTGTAGCCCGGCGCCGGCGCACCGAGGATTTCCATCGCCTCGACGCCGTTGTAACGCGACAGTTTCGGCGAGCCGTAGGTCCATTCGCCTTTGGCGAAGGAGGAGAACGGCACCATCTCGCCTTTGCCGTTGCGCACGTACCACTTCTGCAGGTCTTCAGGGCTCATTCGGGCGTTGGGTTCGCCCTGGATGTACACCTTCTTGACTCGGCCACGGTCGATGAAGTCGTTGACGTAGCTGGCACCCAGGGCAATCGACAGGGTGTTGTTGATGTCGGCAATGGTCACGCCCAGGGCGCTGGCACGCTCGTCATCGATGGTCAACTGGTACTGCGGTTCATCGTTCAGGCCGTTAGGGCGCACAGCGCTGAGGATCTTGCTCTGCGCGGCCTTGGCCAGGAACTGGTTGCGCGCTTCCATCAACTTCTCGTGGCCGACACCACCGCGGTCCTGCAGGAACACGTCGAAACCGGTGGCGTTACCCAGTTCGAGTACCGCAGGTGGGGCGAAGGCGAACACCATTGCATCACGGAAGGTGAAGAAGTGCTGCTGGGCACGCTGAGCCAGGGCGAACACGCTGTTCTCCTTGGAACGTTCATCCCAGGGTTTGAGCATGATGAATGCCATGCCCGAACTCTGCCCGCGACCGGCAAAGTTGAAGCCGTTGACGGTGAACACGGACGCTACGGTGTCGGCTTCATCCTTCAACAGATACTCACGCATCTGGTCGACCACCACCTGGGTGCGCTCGGCACTGGAGCCTGCCGGGGTTTGCACCTGGGCGAACAGCACGCCCTGGTCTTCCTCGGGCAGGAACGCGGTTGGGATGCGAGCGAACAGCCAGATCATGCCGACCACGATCAGCGCATAGGCCAGCAGGAACGGCACCTTGTTGCGCAGGATAGTGCCCACGCTGCGCTCGTAGCCGTTCACGCTGCGGTCGAAGTTGCGGTTGAACCAACCGAAGAAGCCGCCTTTGGCAGTGTGGTGCTCGCCCTTCTTCAGCGGCTTGAGCATGGTGGCGCAAAGCGCCGGGGTGAAGATAAGCGCAACCAGCACCGACAGGCCCATGGCCGAGACGATGGTGATGGAGAACTGCCGGTAGATCACACCCGTGGAACCGCCGAAGAACGCCATCGGCAGCAGTACGGCCGACAGCACCAGGGCGATACCCACCAGGGCACCCTGGATCTGTTCCATCGAACGCTTGGTGGCTTCCTTGGGCGGCAAGCCTTCCTCGGACATCACCCGCTCGACGTTTTCCACCACGACGATGGCGTCGTCCACCAGCAAACCGATGGCCAGGACCATGGCGAACATGGTCAGGGTGTTGATGCTGAAGCCCGCGGCGGCAAGGATGCCGAAGGTACCCAGTAACACCACCGGTACGGTCATGGTGGTGATGATGGTGGCGCGGAAGTTCTGCAGGAACAGGTACATCACCAGGAACACCAGGACCACGGCTTCGATCAGGGTGTGGATCACGCCGCTGATCGATTCGGTGACCACCGGAGTGGTGTCATACGGGAATACCGCTTTCACCCCAGGCGGGAAGAACGGTTCCAGGCCTTTGATGGTCTCGCGCAGTGCCTTGGCGGTGTCCAGGGCGTTGGCGCCGGTAGCCAGTTTTACTGCCAGGCCGGAAGCCGGCTTGCCGTTGAACTGAGCGCTGACCGCGTAGTTTTCACCCCCCAGGCCTACCTGGGCGACATCACCCAGAC
>NZ_BCBQ01000095.1:0-21766 GCF_001320885.1 Pseudomonas sp. NBRC 111140 | reverse complement strand
GCCATGCTCGGGGTTGGCGTACAGCGCCAGGCGCAGGTTGTTGCTGTCGTTCAATGCCTCGGGGTCGAGGTTTGCCGCAGCGCCGTGCTGGTGCAAGGGCATCATCTGGACGTGCCGGGCACCCTGGTAATGCTGCTCCAGGCAGGCCTGCAACTGTTCGGCGTTGACCTGCCCAGGCAGCAGGCGCAGCTGCAGTGGAATGCTCAACACGATACCTTGGCGGTAGGCGCCGTAACCGGGCATGAACATCGGCCGCGCCGACAGCCCTGCGTGCTGCTGAATTTCCGGCACGTGCTTGTGCGCCAGTTCCAGGCCATACAACTGCAAGGCCGGGGCTTTGCCCGCGCCGGGTTGTTCATGCCGCTCCACCGCAGTGCGCCCGCCGCCGGAGTAGCCGGAGATGGCATGGATGTTCAGTGGGTAATCTGCAGGCAACAGGCTAGCCTTGACCAGCGGCCGTAGCAAGGCGATGGCACCCGTGGGGTAGCAACCTGGGTTGCTGACCCGCTTGCTGTTCGCGATACGCTCGGCTTGTCGCTCGTCAAGTTCCGGCAGGCCATACACCCAGCCTGGCGTGATGCGGTGCGCGGAGCTGGCGTCGATCACCCGCACGTGTGGGTTGCTGATTGCTGCCACGGCCTCACGTGCAGCATCGTCGGGCAGGCACAGCAGCGCGATGTCGGCGCTGTTGATCGCCTCGCGGCGGCGTTGCGGGTCTTTGCGCTCGGCCTCGGGCAGGGTCAGCAGGCGCAGGTCGCCACGGCCCTGCAGGCGGGCATGAATTTGCAGGCCGGTGGTGCCTTGGTCGCCATCGATGAAGACAACAGGGGTGTGCATGGTCGGGGTCCGGTTGGGGAAGGATGGCCTATGCTCGCCTGTGGCTTTGCTAATGAAAATTTGAATATGATGATCGACATGTTCATTTTTTCTGAATTGATCCGACCATGCGCGAAATCAGCCTCGACCGCCTCCGCACGTTGGTGGTCATCACCGACCTGGGTTCATTTGCCGAGGCCGCCCGCCAGCTCAACCTGGCGCCGCCCACCATCAGCCTGCACGTGGCTGAACTGGAGGCGCGAGTGGGGGCCCCGTTACTTACCCGCACCCGTGGTCAGGTGCGGCCCACGGCCATCGGCGAAACACTGCTGCTACGTGCCCGCCGCCTGTTGGCGGACGCCGACCTGGCGCTGGACGAAGTACGCCGGCAGGTCGAGGGGTTGACTGGGCGGGTGCGCCTGGGCGCTTCTACCGGCGCCATCGCCCATTTGCTGCCACAAGCCTTGGCGCGGCTGCGCATGGAGCACCCCGGGATCGACGTGCAGGTACAGGTGCTGACCTCACAGGCCTCGCTCACGCGCCTGCGTGAAGGCACGCTGGATATCGGCCTGGTGGCCTTGCCGCAGGTGGCCGGCAAAGGGCTGATGGTCACCCCCTGGCGGCGCGACCCGATTCTTGCCTATGTGCCGGCCGACTGGCAGCCACCGGCCAGGGTCACGCCGGGCTGGCTGGCGCAGCGGGCATTGATTCTCAACGACAGCACTACCCAGCTGTCACGGGTGACCGGGGAATGGTTCGCGACAGCGGGGTTGTACCCCACGCCGCGCATCGAGCTGAACTACAACGATGCGATCAAGAGCCTGGTCGGCGCCGGCTACGGGGCGACGCTGTTGCCGCAGGAGGGGGAGGCGGCCGAGCTGGACCGGCGTATTGCTCGCCGGCCATTGCGGCCGGGGTTGTGGCGGCAGTTGGGCATTGCTTGCCGGGCGGGGCAGGCAGAGCGGGCCACGGGGTATGTGCTGCAAGCGTTGGAGCGGTTACGGCAATAGGGGCCGCTCGGCGGCCCCAGGCCTCAACGCCGCTCTCGCGCCCGGACTGCGGTCACGGTCTCGCCACCGACACCCCAGTTATCGGTTGGCACCTCCTCGATCACCACAAAGGTACTGGCAGGCGGCTTCCCCAGCACCTCCTGCAACATACGGGTCGTCTGTTCGATCAACTGGCGCTTGTGCTCAGCGCTCACCCCTTCATCGGTTACGCGAATATGGACATAAGGCATGGTTGCTTGCTCCTCGGGTCAATGCCATGTGCCGGCGGTACTGCCGCCATCCACCGGCAGGATGACGCCGCTGACGAAGCGTGAATCGGCCAGGTACAACACCGCGTCCACCACGTCCTGGGGCGAACCGGTGCGGCCGCTTGGCGACAGTGCGCCCATCCCCTGAACATTGTCGCCATGCAGGGGGGTCTCGATGATCCCCGGCGCCACGGCATTCACCTGCACGCCGCTGGCCGCCAGTTCCAGCGCCAGGCCTTTGACCGCCTGGTTCAGGCCGCCTTTTACCAACACCGGCAGCAGGGCTGGTACGCGGGTATCCGGCTGCAGGGCGATGGAGGCCGTGATGGCGATGATCTGCCCATGCCCTTGCTGGGTCATGATCCGCGCTGCTTCCTGGGCTGGGTAGAAAAAGCCTTTGAGGTTGGTGCCGACCAACGCGTCCACATCCATTGCAGTGTATTCGGCAAACCGTTTGGCAATGAAAATGCCGGCGTTGTTGATCAGGATGTCCACACCGCCAAAGGTGTGAGCGGCCTTGGCGAACAAGCGTTGCGCCGTGGCCGGTTCGGCGATGTCACCCGCTACGCCAATAAACCGCGAAGCGTTGCCGAGGCGAGCGGCGGCCTGCTCCAGGCGTGCCTCGCTGCGGGCATTGCCGACGACGTTGTCGCCGCGTTCCAGGAAGGCCTCGGCCAGGGCAAAACCCAGGCCGCTGGAGGCCCCAGTGATGATGACGGTACGTGGCTTGTTCATGTGCTTGGTCTCCAGTGAATTGAGCCATCGGCTCGATGTGGACTCACTGTAATTGGCTACCGATGCTTGAAAAATAAGGCGCGAGGCATTTCAATCGATACACCATGTAATTAATTGAGCCGCCATGCCCCGCCATTTCGATGACTTGCAACTGGGTAGCCTTGAGCTGTTCTGCCTGGCCGCCGACAGTGGCAGCTTCACTGCCGCAGCCGCACTGGCCGGCGTCACGCCGGCGGCGGTCAGCCGCAACGTGGCGCGTCTGGAGGAGCGCCTGGGGGTACGGTTGTTTGTCCGTACCACGCGGCAAATGCGCCTGTCCGCAGCGGGCCATGCCTATTACCTGCAATGCCGACAGGCGCTAGGGCAACTGGTCGAAGCCGAACGCCAGGTAACGGGTGGGCAGGTCGAGCCCAGTGGCTTACTGCGCATCAGTGCGCCCACGCCCTATGCCCATCATCGGTTACTGCCGCTGCTGCCGCGCTTTCGCCAGCGCTACCCGCAGGTGCGGGTGGACGTGCATGTCAGCAACCGCAACGTCGATTTTGCCGAGGAACCCTTCGACCTGGCCATTCGTGGCCGCGAACCGGCCGACTCACGGCTGGTGGCGCGTCGGCTTGAGGATGCCGAGCTGGTGGTGGTGGCCACCCCGGGCTACCTGGCCGGTGCCGGCATGCCGCAGGTGCCACAGGACTTGCAGCACCACGAGTGCATCCAGTTTGAAATGCCCAGCAGTGGCCGCCGCCCGCCGTGGACCTTTCGCCAGGATGGTCGTCAGGTGGAAGTGGAAACGCAGGGGGCGTTCACCTGCCTGGGCGACTTTCTAGCCACGGCCACGCTGGTGCGCCACGGCGGCGGGCTGATGCAGGCTTATCGCTTTACTGTGCAAGACGCATTGGTCAGCGGCGAACTGGTCGAGGTGCTGACGGCGTTTGGCGGCACCTCTCGGCCCTTCATGTTGATCTACCCGCAGGCACGGCATATGCCATTGCGGGTGCGGGCGTTCATCGATTTCCTGTTCGCCGAGGCCGGGCAACCGCTGAGCTGACGTGGTGCGGTGCAGGCATGGGCCGACTATGCTTTTGGCTGCGCCGAGCCGAATAGGCCTCGACGAACCTTACGGTTTTCCAGGAGAACGCTCCATGAAATCCATGAAATCCATGAAATCCATGAAATCCATGAAATGCATACCCTTGCTGGTGATTACCTCCGTCCTCGCTTTTGCCGCACACGCAGACCCAGCAAGCAACTGTGCGGCCAAGATCAAGGAACTGGAGGATTTCCATAAAGCCAGTGGTCAGGCGATGCATGGCGGCATGGCCCATGACTTCAAAGTTCATCTGCAAAATGCCAAAGATGCTCAGAGCAAGGGTGACATGGCTCAATGTCAGGCCTCTGCGGACCAAGCCAAGACCATCTATAACAAGGCTCGTAGCAAATAAGCTCGTACGGGCCTCTTCGCGGGTAAACCCGCGAAGAGGCCCGTGCAGGATGGCCCCGCCGTCAGAACCAGCGATCGTTCTTCTTGCGTCCCCGGGTCAGCGCCGGCAGGATCAACCCCGCCAGCAAACCCGCACCAGCAATGCTGCCGCCATACACCATGTAGCGCATCATCACCTGCTTGTTCTCATCCCCCAGGCGCGCCTGGGTATCGCGCAGCTCCGACTGGCTTTGGTCCAGCTGCTCGTTCAGCGCCTTGTTGCGCGCCTCCAGTTCGTCGATCAGCTGTTTGCGCGAATCGAGCGTTTCCTGCATGCCCTGCACGCGGTTTTTCCAGCTGTCGTCGATGGTCTTCAGCTGCCCGGTCAGTTCCACGACCTGGGCATCGAGCATCGGCAGGCGTTCGTTCTGTCCAGGAACCGCCTGCAGGTCGTTGCTGAGAATCCACACCACATCGCCGTTCTGCCCGCGCACCTGGCTGTAGTTGCCCTGGCTGCCGATCAGGGTGAGTTTTTGCCCGGACTTGAGCGTTCCGACGATGCGGTGGCCATCCGTCGGGCCGCTGCGCACGTAGGTGCTCAGGCTGTCGCTGACCCAGCGTGCATCGCTGGCAGGCTCTTCGGCGTGCACCGGTGCGGCAAGGGTCACCAGGGCGGCAATCAGGCCGCCGCGCAGGGCAGGGAGGACGGAAGCAATTGGGCGGGAATCGGGCATGTTGGGTCTTCGCTGAAACAGGACAAAAGTAGGCCCGGTGACTGGGCCGATGAACCGGTCGGTGAGTTGACCGTCAGCCAAAGACCGTTTTTTTGTAAGCAGGTTCACCACCTGACGTCGGAAATGTCTGCAGGATGTTGCAAGGCCCGACCCAGGGCATTGCCTTGTCGATGACGCAATTGTAATGCGCCGATCACCTTGGCGTTATCTGCCGGCCGTCAATCTCGGCCCGCCGACATAACAACAAATGCGACGTTCAAGGAGCATCGGATGACCTGCAGATCACCCCTGAAACTGGCGGCTTGCCTGGCACTGGCCAGCGTTGGCAACCAGGCCATGGCGGCAGAAGAAAGCGCTGAAGGCTTTGTCGAGGGCAGTACCCTCAGCGTGCTCAACCGCAATTTCTACTTCAACCGCGACAACCGCGATTCCGCCGCCCCCATGCACAACCCCAACAAGCAACCTGACAATGGCTACTCCGAAGCCTGGGCTCACGCTGTGATTACCCGCTTCGAGTCGGGCTTCACCCAGGGTACTGTCGGTGTTGGCCTGGATGCGTTCGCCATGCTTGGCCTCAAGCTCGACACCGGCGGCGGTCGCAACGGCGGGCGTAGCTCTTTCGATGTAATGCCCGTTGACCGTGATGGCCAGGCCCGTGACGAATACACCAAGGTAGGTGGCGCGGCCAAGGTGCGCCTGTTCGACACGGTCCTGAAGGTAGGCGATGTGTTCCCGGCCAACCCGGTGGTGGCGGCAGGCGACTCGCGGCTACTGCCGGAAAGCTTCCGTGGCGTGACCCTGGAGAACACCAGCATCAAGGACCTGACCTTGCAGGCCGGGCGTTTGCACGCCATGAGCCAGCCAATGTCCAGCGACCTGCGGGAAAACTTCGTGACCTTCTACGGCGGCCCGGTCGATTCGCCATGGATTGCCTATGGCGGTGGTGACTACACGCTCAATGACCATGTCAGCGTCAGCCTGTTCAGCAGCCGGCTCAAGGATGTGTGGAACCAGTACTACGCCGGCACCAGCCTGAGCTGGCCGTTGAGCGATGAGCTGGCCCTGCTTGGCGGTTTCAACTATTACAAGGCGGTTGATGAAGGGCAGCGGCGCCTGGGCGCCTTCGACAATGACATCTGGAGCGCCAAGGTCGGCGTGCGCCTCGGCGCTCACACCCTGGCGCTGACTCACCAGCGCAACAACGGCGACGATGACTTCGACTACCTGCGCCAGTCCGACTCGATCTTCCTCGACAACTCTATCCAGTACAGCGACTTCAACTCGCCCAAGGAGCGCTCGTGGATGCTGCGTTACGACCTGAACATGGCCGCCTATGGCGTGCCTGGCCTGTCGTTCATGACGCGCTACGGCAAGGGCACAGACGCCGACTACTCCAATGCCAACGCCACCTACATGCGCCGCGACGGCGACGGCAACCCACTGACCGACCAGAAGCGCTGGGAACGTGACATCGAGGTCAAGTACGTGGTGCAGACCGGCGCAGCCAAGGACCTGTCATTGCGCGTGCGCCAGGCCACCACCCGTGCCACGGCCTTCGAGTCGGACCTGGACGAAGTACGGCTGATCGTGGAATACCCGCTGTCGATCCTGTGAATTCACCTTGGCAGCCTTGTTGCTCCTTTGGTTTGGGTGAATATTTTGGCGCTCCGCATGGAGCGCTTTTTTTTCGGGCTATAAGTTGCAGCTAGACTCATGGGTTCACACCCTTTCAGGGAGCCAGGACCATGACTGCCAAGAATACCGTCTGCCTGTGGTATGACCACGATGCCGAAGACGCGGCGAACTTCTATGCCCGAACCTTCCCCGATAGCCAGGTGGTCGCGGTGCACCAGGCACCCGGCGATTACCCTTCAGGCAAGCAGGGCGATGTGATTACCGTGGAGTTCACGGTAATGGGCATTCCTTGCGTCGGGCTCAACGGTGGTTCGACCTTCAAGCACTGCGAGGCGTTTTCGTTCCAGGTCAGCACCGCGGACCAAGCCGAGACCGACCGTTTGTGGGATGCCATTGTCGGCAACGGTGGCGAGGCCAGCGTGTGTGGTTGGTGCAAGGACAAATGGGGGATTTCGTGGCAGATTACCCCACGTGTCCTCATCGAAGCCATCGGCCACCCCGACCGTGCGGCGGCCAAGCGGGCGTTCGAGGCCATGATGCAGATGGGCAAGATCGATGTGGCCAAGATAGAGGCGGCATTGAAGGGTTGAGGCAGGTTCTGCTTAAGTCCCCGCCTCGCAGCCCCTTTAGGTGACACAAGGCCGTTTCGACAGGGGACCGCCCAGCCTTGCAGGGTCAGGTTTGGGAAACTTCGTTCGCTGCCGTTACCGGCTTTGTCGAAGCCTTCTTTTCCTGCACCACAATGTAAAACTCCTCACCATGCTTTACCGCACCATACAGCACGGCTTTTTCGATCAGTTCGTTGCCGCGCAGGTGACGCAGCATCATCGGGTCCTTGCGCAGGTCGCGGTAAAGCGCCAGGCACAGCAGTACCATCACCATCACGAACGGCAAGGCGACGACGATGGTCAGGTTCTGCAGCCCGGTCAGTGCCTCGCCGGGGTCACGCGGGTCGCCAATCGCCAGCATGATCGCCGCCACCGTCCCGGTCAGCGCGCCCCAGAAAATTACCGTGCGCCGTGATGGCGCGGTGGTGCCGTGTTCCGATAGCGTGCCCATCACCAGCGAGGCTGCATCGGCTCCCGAAACGAAGAAAATGCCTACCAGGATCATCACCAGCACCGAAGTCGCCGAGGCCAGCGGGTAGCTGTCCAGCAGTTGGTACAACGCGTGGTTGCTGTTGACCGTACCGTTGGCCAATTGGAGGGCACCCTCGCGCACGGCATCGATGGCGGCGCCGCCGAAGATGGTGAACCACACCAGGCTGACCAGGCTCGGCACCAGCAGCACCCCTGTAACGAACTGGCGGATGGTGCGGCCGCGGCTGATGCGGGCGATGAACATGCCCACGAATGGCGTCCAGGAAATCCACCAGGCCCAGTAGAACACGGTCCAGCCGGCCAGCCAGTTGTTCATCTGCTCGCCGCCACTGGCGTTGGTGCGGGCCATCATTTCCGGGAGCATCTTGATGTAGATGCCGAGCGATGTCGGCAGCAGGTTGAGCATCAACAGGGTTGGCCCGACCATGAACACGAACACCGCCAGCACCAGCGCCAGCACCATGTTGGTGTTGGAAAGCCACTGGATGCCCTTGCCGATGCCCGACACCGCCGAGGTGACGAAGGCAATGGTCAGCAGGGTAATGATCGAGATGTAGAACAGCTTGCCGGGGCTTTCGATCCAGCCGTTGTATTCCAGGCCGCCGGCAATCTGCAGCGCACCCAGGCCCAGCGAGGCGGCCGAGCCGAACAGCGTGGCGAAAATCGCCATCATGTCGATCAGGCGGCCGAGTGGGCCGTTGGCGTGCTTGCCGATCAGCGGCCGGAAGGCTGCGGAAATCAACTGCGAGCGGCCACGGCGGAAGGTGCCGTAGGCGATCACCAGGCCGACGATGGCGTACATGGCCCAGGGGTGCAGGGTCCAGTGGAACAGGGTGGTGGCCATCGCCACCTGCATCGCTTCGCTGGTCTGCCCGCTGGCCGAACCGGGCGGCGGCGATACGTAGTGCGACAGTGGCTCGGCCACGCCGAAGAACATCAGGCCGATACCCATGCCTGCGCTGAACATCATTGCTACCCAGGACACCGTGCGGAACTCCGGCTGTTCGCCATCACGGCCCAACGGAATTCTGCCGTAGCGGCTGGCGGCCAGCCACAGCACGAACACCACGAACAGGGTGGAAGTGAGCACGAAGAACCAGCCAAAATTGAGAATGACCCAGGATTGCGCGCTGGAGGCGCTGCTGGCCAGGCTGGCCTGGTTGAGGAAGCCCCAGAGCACGAATGCGATGGCCAGGAGGCTGGTGAAGCCAAAGACGATCCAGTCGAGTTTGCCCTCGAAATGTCGGTCCTGGCGGGCTTCTGCGGTTTTCGAGGGGTCTGTCACGCCAAGATCGAGTGTTTCGGTGATGTGTTCCTTTGCCATGAATGATGAGGCCCCTTTGTGGTTTACCTGCGTATGCAGGCTTGTTGTTGTATGGGCTACCGAGCGCGATGAAGGCTTCGGCGGGGTGGAGTGCTGGCGCGATTATCCTGCGCCGGAAAAGGCGACGCCTGTCCCCATAGCGCCCTGGGGCGTCCATTACGCGACTTGGCAAATACTTTTAGTTCTGGGGGCAGTGGCCCTTTCTGCCTCGGCTTCTGGTAACCTGATGGGCATTACCCGGGCCCGCACATACGAGCACCGTAGAAGCGCTGCTGCTTGCGGCCCTGGCCGTACCAGGAAACGGAGATTCGTCATAATGGCCACTGACCGTGTGAGCCTGATTCATTTCGATAAATTGAGCATGAGCCCTGCCGCTGCCGATCGGTTCCAGAAAGCCCTCGACGCGCTGGCAGCGCTCAAGCTGCAGGACCGTTACGTGTACCTCATCGCTCCTTATCTGGGTGATATCGCTGACGCCTCCGACCTTGAACAACTGGACACCGCCCTGGGCCAGTGCATTCGTGTGGTCGATGAGCTGCTGGCTGCCAGGTCGGTCAGCAAAGCCAAGGCCGAAGAAGTACGCCAGGTGTTTCACAGCGCCGCCGAACGTGCTCGGGCGGAAATGCCCGGCTGAGTGGTGGCATGGCCAAAGACATCGACAACCCTTGCGTCTCTTTGTGCCAGCTGAACAGCGAGCTGTGCGTGAGCTGCGGCCGCACCCGTGACGAAATCCGCAAGTGGCGGGGCATGAAGCGCCCCGAGAAGATGGCCACTGTGCAGCGGGCGGCGACGCGAATGAAGGCTATCGCCAAGAAGGCGGCCAAGCGGCAGAATGCCGACTGAGCCTGCGTGCCATTCACGCAACCTTTCCTGATTGTTTGTCGAGCCTGAAATGGATTCTCACTCGCTGTTTGCGTTTACCCTGGTCGCCGCCATCGCGATCGCCAGCCCTGGCCCTGCCACCTTGATGGCCATCAACAATAGCCTGGCCCATGGCCAGCGCAGCGCGATCTGGTCGTCGCTGGGCAATGGCACGGGCCTGTTCTGTCTGTCGGCCGCGGCCATGTTGGGGTTGGGCGCATTGCTGGCCAGTTCTGAAGTGCTGTTCAATGCCGTGAAAATCCTGGGGGCAGGCTACCTGTTTTACCTGGGGGTGCGGCAGTTGTTGAAAAAAAGCCCGATGCTGGAGCAGGGCGCCGCAGAGGGTGCAGCCAAGGCAAGGCCTACGCCGCTGAAACTGTTCAAGTCGGCCTTTCTGACGGCGGTGACCAACCCCAAGGCGACCATGTTCTTCACCGCGCTGTTCCCGCAGTTCATCGACCAGGGCGCGGCGTTATTACCGCAGTTCCTGACCTTGACAGGCATTTTCGTGGCCTTGTCGCTTACTTCACTGAGCTTGTATGCCGCCCTGGCTGCGCGGGCCAAGGGCGTGTTGACCCGACCTTCGCTGTCGCGCTGGGTGAGCCGGGTGGTGGGCACCACCTTTATCGGTTTTGGCGCGGCGATCCTGGCAATGCGGCGGCAGGGGGCCTGAAAAGGCCGGATTCCAGTCAACTGTGCGGGCCCTCATTGTCTATCCTCCGGCGGTTTTTCTGCTGGCCGATGAAAGGCCCGTCTATTGGCCGCTGATGGTCCAGACTGCCTAGAAGACGCACAGATGATTGCTGCAGCCGACCACAGTAGGTGGCAGCCTTTGGCCACCATGTCGGGTCGCCGGATGTACATGTGCCGAGGGTCGTAGATGATCGAGCGTTGCTTTCGCCGCGCCTTGCTACTGTTGTGCCTGTTGCCGCTGCCCCTGGCTGCGGTAGCGGATGATGCATGCCGACGGCTCACCGCGACCGGCAATCCTGAATACCCGCCGTACTTGTGGCGCGACCCGCAAAACCCCCAGCAATTGATCGGTGCCAATGCTGACCTGCTCAAGTACTTGGGCAAGCAGTTGGGGCTGGATATCGAAGTGGTTTACGGCGGGCCGTGGTCGCGAGCCCAGGAAGAGGTGCGCACCGGTCGGATCGATTTGCTGGCCGGGTATTTCCTGACCGAAGCACGCCGGCTGCAGATGGACTTCATTGCCCCGCCATTCCTGCATACCCCCAGCGTGGTCTGGGTGCGCCAGGACAATGCCTTTGCCTACCAACAATGGGCCGACCTCAAGGGCCATAAGGGCGGCACTCTGGTCAACAACAGCCATGGCCAGCAGTTCGATGAATACGCCCGGGCCAACCTAACCCTTGAAGCGGTGCCCAGCGCCCGGCAGGCGTTCGAGAAGCTGATGCACAAGCGCAGCGATTACGTGGTGTACGAGCAGTACCCTGGTATGGCGCTGGCGCGTACCTTGGGCATCGCAGCCACTGTGCAGGTGTTGCAGCCGCCAGTGTCCAGCGAAGGGTTGTACCTGGCGATTTCGCATGATTCGCCCTGTAACCAGCCGCAGTTGCGTGAGGCGCTGGCGCGGGAAATGGCGAAGATAGTTGCCGGAGCGCTGCCCGATCATTTGCTGAAGCAGAACCTGGAGCGGTGGCAGTAACGCGCAGGTGCGCGCTTCTACAGGGACCGTGCCAATCGTTCTGCTTCCTTGGCTTGGGTGACGTTGACTGCCCCAGGCAAACTGACATTGTTCTTCGCCGCGAGGATCTCGGCCATGACGCTGACTGCAATTTCCGCTGGGGTCTTGCTGCCGATGTAGATGCCAATCGGGCCGTGCAAGCGCCGCAGCGAAGCTTCGCTCTCACCGAAGTGCTCGATCAGCCGTTCACGGCGTAATTGGCTGTTGCGCCGCGAACCGATGGCGCCAATGTAGAACGCCGGGCTGTGCAACGCTTCGAGCAGGGCCAGATCATCCAGTTTTGGGTCGTGGCTGACGGCGACGATGGCGCTGCGAACGTCAGCGGCGAAGGCGCGGACCACGTCGTCTGGCATGCCAGGCAGCAAGTTGACCCCGGCAACATTCCAGCCTGCCGTGTACTCCGGGCGCGGGTCGCACAGCGAAACGCTGAAACCGTTGAACAGGGCCATGGTGGCGAGGTACTCGGCCAGTGCGCCGGCACCGATCAGCAGCAGGCGGTAGCCTGGGCCGAGGGTGCTGAGCATGCGCTGGCCATCGAAGCTGAACAGTTCAGGCAAGCCCGTGGCGCAGAGGCTGGCTTCGCCGCTTCGCAGGTTCAGGTCACGGCGTACCAGGCTTGCGCGGTCGAGGCAGGCCAGCAGTTGTTCAAGGTGCTCCAGCGAAGGGGTGAACTCCAGCACCAGTTCGAGGGTACCTCCACAGGGCAGGCCGAAGCGGTGGGCCTCGTCGGCACTGACGCCATAGCGCACGACCTGGGGCTGGCTGGCGGGCATGCCGGGGCCTTCGTATGCACGGGTGTAGCGATGGATGAGGTCGTCCTCGATGCAGCCCCCGGAAACACTGCCGACCACTCGACCGTCACTGCGCAGGGCCATCATCGAGCCGACCGGGCGCGGGGATGAGCCCCAGGTGCGGGCGACCGTGGCGAGCAGGGCGCGGTGGCCGGCTGCAAGCCAGTCACGGGTAGTGCGCAGGACCAGCAGGTCGATGCTTTCCATTGGGGCTCCATTAACCTAGGTGTTCAAAAATTGTCCGATTCAGCGCATATGCAAGATGATCGGGCTGCTACTGGCCGGGTCGGTATGCCCTCGCAGCTTGCCCACTGCTTGCGCGTTCACCGCGCCACCCTGGTTACCCCATGCCGTACGCACGAAGCTCAGCACTTCGGCAATCTCCTGATCACTCATCTGTTCGCGAAAAGCCGGCATGCGATAGGCATCCGGCACCCCGGCAGCCACCACCCGCTGCGAACCGTTGAGGGTGATATTGATGGCCGAGGCATCCTCCCTGGCCAGTGCCGAGGTTGCCCCGGCCAACGGCGGCATCCATTCGGCCTGGCCTTTGCCGTCCAGGCCGTGGCAGGAGGCGCAGCGGGTCACATAGGCATGCGCCCCAGGGCTGTCGAGCTGCGCAGCTGCCGATTCGGCCCGGTATTGCCACGGCGCGCCGTCACGCTGTGGGTCACCGGGCAGGGACTTCAGGTAGTGGGCGATGGCGGCCAGGTCATCGTCATGCATGAATTGCGTGGAGTTGTTGAACGCCTCGGTCATCGAACCAAATACCACGGCATGCCGGTTGCGCCCGGTCTTCAGAAACTGCGCAATCTCAGCCTCGCTCCAGCGCCCCAGCCCGGTGTTGTGGTCGGCGCGCAGGCTAGGTGCGTACCAGCCGTCGAGCAAGGCGCCAGCCAGGAACGGCTTGCCACTGTCATCCAGTGCCTTCTCGTTGAACGCCAGGCCGCGCGGTGTATGGCAACTGCCGCAGTGGCCAGGCCCCTGGACGATGTAGGCGCCACGGTCCCATTGCGCATCTTGCCCGGCCTTGTCGGCGTAAGGCGTTGTGGCAGCGAACAGCCCGTTCCACAAGGCGATTGGCCAGCGCAGGTTCAGTGGCCAGGGGATGTCGCTGGCCAGGTTGGCCTGCTGCACCGGTTGCACGCTGTGCATGAAAAAGGCGTACAGCGCCTTTACATCGTCATCAGTGAGCTTGGCATAGGACGGGTAGGGCATCGCCGGGTACAGCCATCGACCACCGGGCGCGACACCTTGGCGCACGGCGCGGTCGAAGTCGGCCAGGCTGTAGTTGCCGATACCCTTGTCGCGATCGGGAGTGATGTTGGTGGCGTGGATTGCCCCCAGTGGGGTGGCCATCTCCAGCCCGCCGGCAAACGGTTTGCCGTCTGGCAGGCTGTGGCAGGCCACGCAGTCGCTAAGCCGGGCCACGTACTCGCCGCGGCTGATCAGCGCCGGGTCGGCTTCGGTGGCCTGCGCCTGCGCCTGGGCCTGGGCTTCGGCGAACGGCGAAGCAGGCTCACGGGTGACATACCAGGCCAGCAGGCCTGCCGCGACCAGGCACGGCAGCGCCAGCCAGCCAGCGGTTCTTGCGAAACGATGGGTCATGGGGCGTCCCTTGTGCGATCAGCTGAAGGTATGGCGGCTCAATGGCAAGCTGCGTACGCGTTGGCCGGTGAGCTGCGCGACCGCGTTGGCCACCGCCGGGGCCACGGCCGGCAACGGTGGTTCGCCAATGCCGCCCATCTTCGCCCCGCTTTCGACGATGCGCACATGCACCCGGGCCATGCGCGCAGGCGGCAGGATCGGGTACAGGTCGTAATTGCGCGCGCGCGGCTTGCCGTCCACGTACACCGCTTCTTCCACCAGCGTCTGCGACAGGCCAAGGGCGACGGCGCCATTGACCTGGTGCTCGATGATCGCCGGGTTGACGATGCTGCCCGGGTCGATGGCCTGCCAGATGTCGTGTACCTTGACCTGGCCGTTGTCGATGGACACCTCGGCAATGACCGCAGCCTCCGAGCCGAACGGTGAGGCCATGGCCACACCGCGTGCGCGCTTGCTACCGTCTTCGGCGGTGAACGGCCCACGCTTCCAGCCACCGGACAAGTCGGCGACCGCGTTCAGCAGGTGGGTCAGGCGTGGGTTGTCGCGCAGCAGGTGAAGGCGCAGTTCGAACGGGTCCTTGCCGCCTTTGTCAGCCAGCTCGTCGAGGAATGACTCGTAGAAGAAGTCGTTCAGCGAATTGCCCACAGAGCGCCAGTAGCCGAGCATGGCTGGGCCTTTGACGTAGATCTGGGCGATGCGCTTGTTGGCGATGGCGTAGGCCTTGCCCGACAGCCCCTCAAGCGCGGTCGGGTCGATCTTGTCCCCCTGTTTGCCTGCGATGGCCTCGGTTGGGCCTTCGGTGGCGCTTATCGCTTCGAGGGCCACTGGCATGCCGTCGGCATCCAGCCCGGCGCGGAACTTCACCACGGCAACCGGGCGCAGTACATCACGCAGGAACTCTTCTTCGCGGCTCCAGATAAGCTTTACCGGCCGGCCAACGGCTTTGGCCAACGCAATGGCCTGCGGGTAAGGGTTGGCCGAGTCGTACAGGAAATGCCGGCCAAAGAACCCGCCCAGTAGCGGCGAGTGCAGGTTGATCTGTGCAGGCTCCAGGCCGGTGCGCTTGGCAATGTCGTCACGGAACATGTCCGGGGCCTGGTTGGGCAGCCAGACGTCCAGGGTGCCGTCCGGGTTGAAGCGGGCGAGGGCGGACGGCGGCTCGAGCTGGGCATGGTTGAGGTATTGATTGTGATAGCTGGCCTCGACCTTGGTCTTGGCATTGCTCAGGGCGCTGGCCACATCACCTTCATTTTCTTCATCACGGGCCGGGCCCTTGACCGTGGCGAGGTGTTCGCGCCAGGCGTCGCTGGAAAAGTCGGCCGGCATCGGCCGAACCTTGCTGTCGGCGGTTGGCTCTTTCCAGTCCACTTGAAGCGCCTCCACCGCACGCTTGGCGTGCCACCAGCGTTCTGCGACCACGGCCACGGCGCCCGGCAGCTGATGCACCGAATGCACGCCTTTCATGGCCTTGACCTGGTCTTCGTTGCGCAAGCTGCCCACGGTCATGCCCAAGCGTGGCGCATGCTGCACGGCGGCGTGGAGCATGCCGTCGACCTTGATGTCGATGCAGTACTGGGCCTTGCCAGTGGATTTGTCATAAGCATCCAGGCGGCGTACGGGCTTGCCGATCCAGCGAAACTGGCTGGGGTCGCGCAATTTGACGCTGGCCGGGTCGGGCACGGGCAGGTCCATGGCGCGCCCCGCCAGTTCTCCGTAGGGTATGGAGCGGCCAGTCGTGGTATGTACCACGTTACCCGGCGTGGTTGAAAGCTCATCGACCGGCGCGCCCAGCTGTTCGGCGCCCGCCTGCAGCAGCATGGCTCGGGCGAGGGCGCCCAGGCGGCGCATGGTCGGATAGCTCATGCGTACCGACATGCTGCCGCCGGTAATGCGCATGCCGTTTTCCATCACCACGTAGGCTTCGCCCGGTGGTGCGCTGTCGACCACGAAATGAGCCGGGTCGACGTCAAGTTCTTCACCGACGATCTGTGCCATGGCGGTAAACGGGCCTTGCCCACCTTCCATGAAGGGGCTGAGCAGGCGTACCGTGCCGTCTGGGCGAATTTCCAGAAACGCCGGCACCTGGGTGCCGCGCTCAGCAGTTGCCGCCGCTGCAGCTTGCACGCGAGCCGAGCCCATGGGCAGGCCGAAGCCCAGTACCAGGGCACCGACTGCGGTGCTGGCCAGAAAGCGCCGACGCGACAGGTTGACCGTTTCGCCCAGTTGCAACCTGTGCAGTTCGGCGAGGGTATCGACGGGCGTGTTCATCAGGCCTGCTCCCCTTGGGCCAGGTCATGCACGGCGGCATGGATGGCGTTGTAGGTGCCGCAGCGGCACAGGTTGACCATGGCTGCATCGATCTGCGCATCGCTAGGCTTGGGCGTGTGCTTTAGCAGCGCAGTGGCTGCCATCACCTGGCCAGACTGGCAGTAGCCGCATTGGGCCACCTGGTGCTCGACCCAGGCGGCGACCACGCGTTTGCCGACGGCATCGGCCTCGATCGCCTCGATGGTGGTGACCTCGCGGCCGACCACACCTGCCACCGGGGTGACGCAGGCGCGCACCACGTTGCCATCCACCAGCACCGAACAGGCGCCGCACTGGGCCAGGCCGCAGCCGTATTTGGTGCCGGTCAGCCCCAGGTCATCGCGGATCACCCACAGCAAGGGCGTGTCGGCGTCCGCCTCGACCTGATAGGTCTTCTGGTTGATGCGTAGTTCCATGGTTCACCTGCCAGTCATCGGTTGCTGTCGCGTTGTTTTTTTCAGTGCGGGAATACGTTGTTCCCCAGAGAAGAAACGCTAGCACAGGGGGATGACCGCTGGTCTGGTGTCGGGGCGAGGTTCAGAGGATCAGGCAAGCAATCCGGTGGAATGCGCAAGGGCGTGAAGGGGTGGGGCAGGTAAACAGGACTTCCGTTGTGAAAACCCGGATAATGCCGGCCAATTTCGTTTTGCACGCTTAAATCACGGTAAATCCGCATGGAAATCAAGGTCAATTTTCTCGACAATCTCCGTCTCGAAGCCAAGTTCGACGACTTCACGGTGATCGCCGATCAACCGATCCGCTACAAAGGCGACGGTTCGGCCCCAGGCCCGTTCGACTATTTCCTGGCGTCTTCGGCCTTGTGCGCGGCTTACTTCGTCAAACTGTACTGCCAGACCCGCGACATCCCCACCGAAAACATTCGCCTGTCGCAGAACAACATCGTCGACCCGGAAAACCGCTACAACCAGATCTTCAAGATCCAGGTCGAGTTGCCCGAGGATATTTCCGAGAAGGACCGCCAGGGCATCCTGCGCTCCATCGACCGCTGCACTGTCAAGAAGGTGGTGCAGACCGGCCCCGAGTTCGTGATCGAAGTGGTCGACAACCTCGATGCCGACGCCCAGGGCTTGCTGATGCCGGTGTCGGACACCAGCACCTACATCCCCGGCAAGGACCTGCCGCTGGAGCAGACCATCGCCAACATGTCGGGCATTCTCGCCGGGCTGGGGATGAAGATCGAAATCGCCTCGTGGCGCAATATCGTGCCCAACGTCTGGTCGCTGCACGTGCGCGACGCGCAGTCGCCGATGTGCTTCACCAACGGCAAGGGTGCCACCAAGGAAGCCGCGCTGGCCTCGGCACTGGGTGAGTTCATCGAGCGCCTTAACTGCAACTTCTTCTATAACGACCAGTTCTGGGGCGAAGACCTGGCCAATGCGCCGTTCGTGCATTACCCCAACGAGCAGTGGTTCAAACCGGGCCCGCGCGATGCGTTGCCGGCCGAGATCCTCGACGAGCATTGTCTGGAGGTCTACAACCCTGACGGCGAATTGCGTGGTTCGCACCTGTACGACACCAACTCGGGCAACAAAGCGCGGGGCATTTGCTCGCTGCCGTTCGTGCGTCAGTCCGACCAGCAAGTGGTGTACTTCCCGTCCAACCTGATCGAAAACCTGTTCCTCAGCAATGGCATGAGCGCCGGCAACACCCTGGCCGAGGCGCAGGTGCAGTGCCTGTCGGAAATCTTCGAGCGCGCCGTCAAGCGCGAAATCCTGGAAGGCGAGCTGTGCCTGCCGGACGTGCCGCAGGAGGTGCTGGCCAAGTACCCGGCGATCGTCGCCGGCATTCAGGGGCTGGAAGAGCAGGGCTTCCCGGTACTGGTCAAGGATGCGTCGTTGGGTGGCGAGTTCCCGGTCATGTGCGTGACGCTGATGAACCCGCGCACGGGCGGTGTGTTTGCCTCGTTCGGCGCACACCCAAGCCTGGAAGTGGCGCTGGAGCGTAGCCTCACCGAGCTGCTGCAGGGCCGCAGCTTCGAAGGCCTGAACGACCTGCCGCAACCGACCTTCGAAAGCCACGCGCTGACCGAGCCGAACAACTTCGTCGAGCACTTCATCGACTCCAGCGGCGTGGTGTCATGGCGCTTCTTCAGCGCCAAGGCCGACTTCGAGTTCGTCGAGTGGGACTTCTCCGGCCACGGCGAGAACTCCAACCAACAGGAGGCCGCGACGCTGTTCGGCATCCTCGAGGCGCTGGGCAAGGAAGTGTACATGGCGGTGTACGACAACCTGGGCGCCACTGCTTGTCGCATCCTGGTGCCGGGCTACTCGGAAATCTACCCGGTCGAGGACCTGATCTGGGACAACACCAACCGTGCCTTGTCGTTCCGTGCCGACATCCTCAACCTGCACAGCCTCGACAGCCGCTCACTGAAGCTGCTGCTCAAGCGCCTGGACAACTGCGATGTGGATGACTACACCACCATCACCACGCTGATCGGCGTGGAGTTCGACGAGAACACCGTTTGGGGCCAACTGACGATCCTTGAGCTGAAACTGCTGATCTGCCTGGCGGTACAGCGCTTCGAGGATGCCAAGGAACTGGTCGAGGCGTTCCTGCAGTTCAACGACAACACCGTCGAGCGCGGCCTGTTCTACCAGGCGCTGAACGTGGTGCTGGAAGTGCAGTTGGATGACGAACTGGAGATGGGTGACTACGAAGCCAACTTCCGTCGGATGTTCGGCAACGCGCGCATGGACGCGGTGCTGGGTTCGGTGGACGGCAGCGTGCGCTTCCATGGCCTGACCCCGACCAGCATGAAGCTCGAAGGGCTTGATCGCCACTTGCGCTTGATCGAGAGCTACAAGAAGCTGCACGCGGCGCGGGCCAAGTTTGCCTGATAACCGCCGCCCTCAAGCGTCGCTCATACGCGCCTTTTTTGGGTTGAAGGTGCTGGAGCTTCCTCGAACGCTTCTGGGGGCGGTGGCGCCGCTCGGACGTTGAACAGGCGGCAGATGCCGTACCAGCAGATGGCGACGGTGAGGTTATAGGGGAACAGCACGGCCCAGAACGGCAATTGCCAGTTCTTTTTGCCCTGCATTTCACCGGGCTCACCGGTTCGCCAAGGAGCGTAGTGGCGCCACGCTTCGGCTGGGGTCAGGCAGATGGCGTGCAGCGGCTTGTGCCACCAGTTGGGCTCGCCGGGCGGGGGGAGTTTGTCCGGGCCGTGAGCCATGAAATGGCGGAGGTATTCCCAGACTTCGGCGACGTGCTTCACGCCGGGTTCGGTGGGTTCGTTGCTGTCGACCCAGAGGCAGTCTTTTTGGTGGAGGCTGCCATCTGCCCGGCGAGGGGCGAAGGCGAGGGCGTAGCTGGTGCTGAACGATGAGCCGCCGTTTTCGGTGCGTTTGAAAAGGCATCCGCCCGTGTTGCTCCACTCAAAGACAAATAGCTTACTCAACCGCTGATAGTAAATTTTCTGAGTTGATCGGTTGAAGCATAAGCTTGATAAGCGTTTTATGAAATATATTCGATAGGCTAAAAACGGGAGGAAGATGAAAGGTCCAATTACTGTGAGGATGATAAAGGTATAGCTAAAGGTGTATGGGTCCCATGCTTCGCTGGATAGTAGGTATGGGTAGAAGAAGATAATCGACGCGACAATCATTGCGCAGTAAATCTTTCCCATAAATACAGAGTCTGTTACCCAGGGGTTTCGCAGGGTTAAAGTGTTACTTGATAAGTTTAATAGCTGTCCGCCAATAGCAGGTTTGTGCCCGGAGTCTGTGGTTGGATTGAATAGCCAGATGGTCGCCATGCTCAGCGCTCCAGATGAAAAGTTGACAGGATCTCATTGTTCTCGTCCAGGCCTTGATTGGTGCTGTAAGTTAGATGCAGTGAGACATATTTTTGGTTAGCTAGCGTGTTTTCGAAGTGCAGAACCAAGCCAGCACCTACGATGTGGCCGGTCGGGGTAATTGGAAGCGGGTCCCTTCCATGGTCATCACGGAGGGCATTTAAGCGTCCTGACCATTCGCTTACCCCAAGCATAAAGCCAGGTAGCAGCACTGTGAACTCAGCGGTTGGTTGAGGTGTGGAAACTTCGTTATGTGTGATAGCGGCCCAGTTGGGCGGAGACCAGTAATCATTCTGATGCCACCGGGTGTCGACATGAGATACGCCGAGTGACAGGGCCTGCTCGGTAGATAGAAGTTTTGGGCCGTAGTGCTGATTGTGCCAAGCTTTGATTTCGGCTTGTAGCGAGTCGAAAGAGGGCAGTTTCTTTTCATAATCCAAAGTTATGCCGGGACGCTCCTCTCCATCATTATTACGATTGCCGAAGATACTGCGTGCTGCCCACAACTCAATTGGGCTATGAAGGTGCTCATGTGCCTTGGCGTGTAGGTACAGGCCTACTCCAATGATGGCTACGCCTACGAGGACAAGGGCCGCTGCGGCCCATCCGGCAAAGGGTACTAGCGTTGTAGCGCCTGCAACTGCAAGACCTGCTTCAAGAATTACAACGGAACCAATGGCCATGCTTAAACCGCCAGCTAAAGTGTAATCAGCAGCTGTTTGATTGCCGTTCGCTCTCTGGCGCCCTGCCTTGAAAAAATCTGAAAATAGAGTGAATGCTATTGCAGGATATCCGGCTAAACGCGCAAACAAGTTACTGCTTAGGAACCTGATAACGCCGTTACCAAACGCCATCCCAGGTGCTGTCGAGCTTAATCGCAGCATCACCGCCTTCTGCGTTGCCCGAACGCTGACCGTTGTCGCTGCTGCTGCACCGATCACCCCGAAAATCGATGAAGCAAAGCCCAAGGTGTATTCCGGTGCATTGCTCTTCTGCAGGCTGTTGTAGGCCGTCTTGAGCGATAAGATGTTGAACCACAGCATGCCTGCGTTAAAACCACCGCCACCGCCCGCGGTAAGCAAGCCGAGAAAGTTTGGTTTCACCCGCGCGGTAGTGGTCAGCTCGATCAGCACGTTTCGGCTACCCGAGATGCGCAGCGCTTTCATCTCCTCTACCTGCGCCATGCCGCTCTTCAAATACTTCTGTACTTCCTGGCTGAACGGATTTTCCGTGATGACCTGGCTGGTGATCCGGTAGCGCGCTGCCAATAGCCCCAGCGCTTTCTCGGCATTCCCTTCACGCGCCGCCATCAACACCTGCTGGCGCAGGCCATGGCTGGCATCCCAGCGGGTTTGCCCGCGCAGGCGCTTGAGCACCACGGTATTGACCGTCTGGGCGGTGAGGTCGGTGATGCCGACCATGGCCGGAAAGCGGCCGGCCAAGCCTTCGATCACGTTATCGCTGGCGCCGAGCAAACTGCCGATCGCGTCGGCCTTGTCCTTGAATGGGTTGAACGGTGCCAGGGCGGTGTAGAGCGGGCTGTCGTGTTGATCGAGCCACTGTTCGAGACGTTTGAAGCGTCGATCCTGTTCCTCGGTGCCAGGGGCCGGCTGGCCCATCGGCTGAATCAGCAACGCCAAGGATATTTCCAGCCC
>NZ_BCBQ01000094.1:0-22057 GCF_001320885.1 Pseudomonas sp. NBRC 111140 | reverse complement strand
CGGCGCTCGGTCTCACAGGCGCAGAAACCATCAAGGCAAGCACCTGTATGCCCCACCCGTTCTAAACCCATATCACCCAAACCTATTAACCTCCCCCCACACCACCCGGTTCCCTACACTCGCAGCATCCCGCCTCAGGACCGCACCCATGCCCGAGACCCTGCTCAGCCCTCGTAACCTGGCCTTCGAGCTCTACGAAGTACTCGACGCCGAAGCCCTCACCCAGCGCCCGCGTTTCGCCGAGCACAGCCGTGAAACCTTCGACGCGGCACTGACCACCGCCCGCACCATCGCCGAAAAGTACTTCGCCCCGCACAACCGCAAGGCCGACGAGAACGAGCCGCGCTACGTGGATGGTCGCGCGGAGCTGATCACCGAGGTGAAGCCTGCCGTCGACGCCTTCCTCGAAGCCGGCTTTCTCAACACCAACCGGGACTTCGAGGTGGGTGGCATGCAGCTGCCCAGCCTGGTGTCGCAGGCCTGCTTCGCCCACTTCCAGGCCGCCAACGCCGGCACCACGGCCTACCCATTCCTGACCATGGGCGCAGCCAACCTGATCGAGAGTTTCGGCACAGAGGAACAGAAGCGCCTGTTCCTGCAACCGATGATCGAGGGCCGCTACTTCGGTACCATGGCGCTGACCGAGCCCCACGCCGGCTCGTCTCTGGCCGACATCCGCACCCGCGCCGAACCTGCACCCGACGGCAGCTACCGGCTCAAAGGCAACAAGATCTTCATCTCCGGTGGCGACCACGAACTGTCGGAAAACATCGTGCACATGGTGCTGGCCAAGCTGCCGGACGCCCCGCCCGGGGTGAAGGGCATCTCGCTGTTCATCGTGCCGAAATATCTGGTGAGCCCGGACGGCAGCCGTGGCTCGCGCAATGACGTGCTGCTGGCCGGGTTGTTCCACAAGATGGGCTGGCGCGGCACTACCTCCACCGCGCTGAACTTCGGCGACAACGGCCAGTGCGTCGGCTACCTGGTCGGCCAGCCACACCAGGGCCTGGCCTGCATGTTCCAGATGATGAACGAGGCGCGTATCGGCGTCGGCATGGGTGCAGTGATGCTAGGTTACGCCGGCTACCTTTACTCGTTGGAATACGCCCGACAGCGTCCGCAGGGCCGGCTACCGGACAACAAAGACCCACACAGCCAAGCGGTGCCGATCATCGAACATAGCGATGTAAAGCGCATGCTGCTGGCCCAGAAGGCTTACGTGGAAGGTGCCTTTGACCTGGGCCTGTATGCCGCCCGTCTATTCGACGATACCCACACCGCCAGCGAAGAAAGCACCCGCCAGCAGACTCAGGAACTGCTCGACCTGCTGACTCCGATCGTCAAGTCGTGGCCGTCGACGTTCTGCCTCAAGGCCAACGAACTGGCGATCCAGATTCTCGGCGGCCACGGCTACACCCGCGAATATCCGGTGGAACAGTATTACCGCGACAACCGCCTGAACCCGATTCACGAAGGCACCGAGGGTATTCAGTCGCTCGACTTGCTTGGCCGCAAGCTGGCGCAAAACAATGGCGCCGGGCTCAAACAACTCATCCGCCTGATCGCCAACACCGGCGAGCGCGCCAGCCACCACCCCAACCTCGACCCACTGCGCCAGCCACTGGAACAACTGGTCAACCGCCTGCAAAGCGTAACGCTGGCCCTGCTCGGCGACCTGGCACAAGGCAAAGTCGCTGGCACCCTGGCCAACTCAGCCCTGTACCTCAAGGCTTTCGGCCATTGCGTGATCGGCTGGCGCTGGCTGGAGCAGGCGATTCACGCCGAGCTTGGTTTGCTCAAGGGCAACGCTGCCGACCGCGACTTCTACCTCGGCAAGCTCCAGGCCGCACGTTATTTCCTGACCTGGGAAGTACCGGGCTGCCATAATGAGCTGGCATTGCTAGAGGCGCGCGACGATACCTGCCTCGCCATGCAAGACGGGTGGTTCTAGGGGGAGCCACCGTGTACACGGAGGCTTTTGCATGTTCGATTCCAGCGCCCTGCTGCGCCAGCGCTTCGCCGCGCTGCGCAGTACGGCCGAGTTGTTTTCCCTGCGCCATGTGAAACAGTCGCACCAGGCGCTGTCGGTTCGGCGCAACGTTGCCGAACCACCGTTCTTCAGCCAGGACGAAGGCGCCATGCTCACCGTGCGGGTCAACGGCGTGGAGGCCTATGCGGCCACCGCCGACATGTCCCAGGCGGGCCTGCAACGCGCACTGGAGCAAGCCGAGGCACTGGCCCGGCAGATCGCTCCGCACAGCCTGCTGGACCTGCGCGAGCAGCCAGTGACCAGCGCTCGTCACGACCACCTCTCACCCCATTTCGACCAGCCCGTGCCTAGCCTCGCCGACTGCCTCGGCCTGCTGGCTGCCGAATCGGCCAGCGTGCCAAAGGACAGCCGCCTGGTGGACTGGCAGGCCAGCCTGGGCCTGAGCCTGGTCGAGCAAACCTACCTGAACTCGGCCGGCGCCGAGCTACGCCATGCCCAGCGTTTCCTGTTCCCAGGCCTGGGTGTGACCGCCAGCGACGGCCAGGATAGCCAAAGCCGCAGCCTGGGCCGCGACAACTTCGGCCAACAGGGCGGTTTCGAGATCATCGAGCGCTGCGGACTGGTCGGCGCCGCGCGGCAGGTCGCCGACGAGGCACTGCAACTGCTGATGGCCCCCAACACCCCAAGCGGCCCGCGCGACCTGCTGCTGATGCCGGACCAGATGATGCTGCAGATCCACGAGTCCATCGGCCACCCGCTGGAGATGGACCGCATCCTCGGCGACGAGCGCAACTACGCCGGCACCAGCTTCGTCAAAGCCAGCGACTTCGGCCACCTGCAGTACGGTTCCAGCCTATTGAACGTGACCTTCGACCCGACCATCGGCGAAGAGCTGGCCAGCTACAGCTTTGATGATGACGGCACCCCGGCCAGCAAGCAGTTCCTGATCCGCGACGGCCTGCTACTGCGCCCACTGGGCGGCGCGCTGTCGCAGTTCCGTTCCGGCCTGGACGGCGTGGCCAACAGCCGCGCCTGTGGCTGGAACCGTGCCCCGATCGACCGCATGGCCAACCTCAACATCGAACCGGGCGACCAGAGCCTGCATCAGCTGATCCAGGGCATCGAGCACGGAATCCTGATGCGTACCAACCGTTCCTGGTCCATTGACGATGCGCGCAACAAGTTCCAGTTCGGCTGCGAATGGGGTCAACTGATCAAAAATGGCGAGCTGAAGGGCATCGTCAAGAATCCCAACTACCGTGGCATCTCCGCGCAGTTCTGGCTCAACCTGTCGGCCGTCGGCGACCGCAGCACCTTCCAGGTACTGGGCACGCCCAACTGCGGCAAGGGTGAACCCAACCAGGTGGTGCGGGTTGGCCATGCCTCGCCGGCCTGCGTGTTCCGCCAGATCGACGTATTCGGAGGAGACGCCTGATGCAACATGCTTTCGAAACCCTGGTCGGGGATGTGCGCGCCGCCCTGCAAGCAGGCGAACAGTTCACCCTCGGCTACAGCGCCGAACAGTCGCAATTCGTGCGTTTCAACCACGCCAAGGTGCGCCAGGCCGGCGAAGTGAGCCAGGCCAGCGCTCAACTGCGGCTGGTGCGCGATGGCCGCCAGGCGGAACAGCAAGTGACCTTGAGTGGCGACGTGCAGCTGGACCGCCAGCGCCTGGCCGATGCTTTGGCGCAATTGCGCCAGACCCTGCCGCTGTTGGCCCTCGACCCCTACCTGCGCCTGGACGAAAGCGCCTGGCACAGCCACAGCCTGCAGGCGCAACCACTGCCCGAGCTGGACCAAGTGCTGGCCTTGCTCGACAGCGAGGCAGGTGACCTGGACCTGGTCGGCATCTACGCCGCAGGCCTTATCTGCCGAGGCTTTGCCAGTTCGTTCGGGGCCTTTGGCTGGCACCAGGCCAACAGTTTCAACTTCGACTGGAGCCTGTTCCACGAAAACGGGCAGGCGGTGAAGGCCAACTATGCCGGCCAGCTGTGGAGCGCAGACGACTTCATCGCACGCCTGCGCCAGGCACGTGAACAACTGGGCTTCCTCGGTCGCCCGGCGATCACCCTCAAACCGGGAAGCTACCGCGCCTACCTGGCCCCGGCAGCCATGGACGAGATCGCCGGCATGCTCTGCTGGGGCGGTTTTTCCGCGCAGGCCCTGGCCACTGGCAACAGCGCCCTGCAGCGCTTGTACAACGGCGATGCACGGCTGAGCCCGCTGGTGAGTTTCACCGAGCAGGTCAGCGGGTCGCTAAGCCCGGCGTTTTCCGACGAAGGTGCGCCGCGCCTGGATGTGCCGTTGATCCAGCAGGGCCAGGCCCAGCAGCGATTGATCAGTGCGCGCAGTGCGGCCGAGTTCGAGCTGCTGGCCAATGGCGCCGACAGCTACGAGTCGCCCTGTGCGCTCAGCCTGGCACCGGGTAACCTGGCCAGCGAGCAGGTCCTTGAGCGACTGGGTACTGGGCTGTACATCAGTAACCTGTGGTACCTGAACTACTCTGACCTTCCGGCAGCGCGGATGACCGGTTTGACCCGATTCGCCACTTTCTGGGTGGAAAACGGGCAGATCCAGGGGCCGGTAAGTACCATGCGTTTCGATGACAGCCTGTACAGCCTGCTCGGCAGCCAGCTGGAGGACCTGACCCAGGCGCGCGAAATGATCCTGTCGACCAGTACCTATGGACAGCGCAGTACCGGGTCGAGTCATTTGCCGGGGGCACTGGTCAAAGGCCTGACCCTGACATTGTGATAGGCATTAGCGGCCTCTTCGCGGGCAAGCCCGCTCCTACAGGGAACGCACAATCCTTGTAGGAGCGGGCTTGCCCGCGAAGAGGCCGGCACTGACAAACGAGGAAGTCATGCCCGAACGCACCCCGCTGGACCCCGTCACCGCCCGCTGGATCCCCTGGGTGGTGGCCATCGCCTTCTTCATGCAGTCCCTGGACGGCACCATCCTCAACACCGCGCTGCCGGCCATGGCCCGCTCGCTGGCCGAAGACCCGCTGCGCATGCAGGGCGTGATCATCGCCTACATGCTCACCGTGGCCCTGCTGATCCCTGCTTCGGGCTGGATCGCCGACCGCTTTGGCACCAAACGCATCTTCTTCAGCGCCATCCTGCTGTTCAGCTTCGGTTCGCTGCTGTGCGCCGCCGCCAACAGCCTGGGCTTCCTGATCTTCGCCCGCGTCGTGCAGGGACTGGGCGGTGCGCTGATGCTGCCGGTTGGGCGGCTGGTGGTGCTGCGTGCTTACCCGCGCAGCGAACTGGTGCGGATCATGAGCTTCATCACCATCCCCGGCCTGCTGGGGCCATTGCTGGGCCCCACGGTCGGTGGCTGGCTGGTGGAAATCCTCAGCTGGCACTGGATCTTCCTGCTCAACCTGCCGGTTGGCCTGATCGGCTGCATTGCAGTATGGAAGTTCATCCCGGACCTGCGCGGGGCCGAGCGAACCTCGTTCGACGGCCCCGGCTTCCTGTTGTTCGGCGCGGCGATGGTGCTGATCACCATCGCCATGGAAGGCCTGGGCGAGTTGCACCTGCCGCACTTGCGGGTCATGTTGCTGCTGTTCGCCGGTATGGCCTGCCTTGCCGCCTACTGGCTGCGCGCCGGGCGCGACCCGGAGCCACTGTTCTCGCCCAGCCTGTTCCGCGTGCGTACCTTCGCCATCGGCATCCTCGGCAACCTGTTCGCCCGCCTGGGCAGCGGCGCCCTGCCCTTCCTGGTGCCATTACTGTTGCAGGTGGCGCTGGGCTACTCTCCGGCGCAGGCTGGCATGAGCATGATCCCGCTGGCGGCGGCGGCCATGCTTGCCAAGTCCATCGCCAGGCCGCTGATCGAGCGGTTCGGCTACCGCATCATCCTCACCGGCAACACGTTGCTGCTGGGCCTGCTGCTGGCCAGCCTCGGCCTGGTCGACGAGCAAACGCCCTACGCCGTGCTGTTGATCCAGCTGGGCCTGCTGGGCGCGGTCAACTCCATGCAGTTCACGGCCATGAACACGGTAACCCTGATCGACCTGGACGACGCCAGCGCCAGCAGCGGCAACAGCCTGCTGTCGGTGGTCGCGCAACTGGCGCTGAGCCTGGGCGTGGCCTGCGCCGGCGCACTGCTCGGCGGCTTTACCGCAGCGGGCAGTGCCGAGGGCGTGGAAAGCACCCTGGGCGCCTTCCAGCTGACCTTCGTCACCATCGGCATCATGGCCATGCTGGCGGCGGCGATCTTCCTGCAACTGGCGCCGACGGACGGAAGGCGTGCCCGTCGTCCGGAACAACACATGGAACCATAGGGCGAATGGCCACGAGGCTGGTAGACTGTGCGGCATTTTTCGCTTCGCAACGCAGGCCCGCCTCGTGACCACCGAATCCACCGCCTTTGCCACTCTGCCGTTGTCCACCGCCATGCTGGCGAACCTGGACGCCCTCGGCTATGCCTCGATGACGCCGATCCAGGCCCAGAGCCTGCCAGTCATCCTCAAAGGCCAGGACCTGATCGCCCAGGCCAAGACCGGCAGTGGCAAGACCGCCGCCTTCGGCATCGGCCTGCTCAACCCGATCAACCCGCGCTACTTCGGCTGCCAGGCACTGGTGCTGTGCCCTACCCGCGAGCTTGCCGACCAGGTGGCCAAGGAACTGCGCCGCCTGGCCCGCGCCGAGGACAACATCAAGATCCTCACCCTGTGCGGCGGCGTTTCGCTGGGCCCGCAAATCGCTTCGCTGGAGCACGGTGCGCACATCATCGTCGGCACCCCAGGGCGCATCCAGCAACACCTGGACAAAGGCACCCTGGTGCTCGATGGCCTCAACACCCTGGTACTCGACGAAGCCGACCGCATGCTCGACATGGGCTTCTTCGATGCCATCGCCAGCATCATCGGCAAGACCCCGGCGCGCCGCCAGACCCTGCTGTTCTCGGCCACTTACCCGGCTGGCATCAAGCAGCTGGCCGCCGACTTCATGCGCAACCCGCAGCAAGTCAAGGTCGAGAGCCTGCACACCGACAACCAGATCGAGCAGCGCTTCATCGAGATCGACCCGCAGCACCGCCTGGAGGCCGTCACCCGCGTGCTCGGCCACTACCGCCCGCAGTCCTGCGTGGCGTTCTGCTTCACCAAGCAGCAGTGCGAGGATGTGGTTGCCCACCTGACCGCCAAGGGCATCGTCGCCCAGGCCCTGCACGGCGACCTGGAGCAACGTGACCGCGACCAGGTGCTGACCATGTTCGCCAACCGCAGCAGCTCGGTGCTGGTGGCGACTGACGTGGCCGCGCGTGGCCTGGACATCGATGGCCTGGACATGGTCATCAACGTGGAACTGGCACGTGATGCGGAAATCCACGTGCACCGCGTGGGCCGTACTGGCCGTGCCGGCGAGAAGGGGATCGCGGTCAGCCTGGTGGCACCGGCCGAAGGCCACCGTGCCCAGGCCATCGAAGACCTGCAGAAAAGCCCACTGCGCTGGGACTCGCTGGACAGCCTGAAGAACAAGGGCGGCGAACCACTGCTGCCGGTGATGACCACGCTGTGCATTGCCGCTGGCCGCAAGGACAAGCTGCGCCCTGGCGACATTCTCGGTGCGCTGACCGGTGATGCCGGGATCCCAGGCAAGCAGGTGGGCAAGATCGCCATCTTCGACTTCCAGGCGTTCGTGGCCGTGGAGCGGGCGTTGGCCAAACAGGCCATGCAGCGGCTGAACAGCGGCAAGATCAAGGGTCGCGCCCTGAAAGTCCGCATTATCTAAAGCCAGGCAAGGTCCCTGTGGGAGCGGGTTTACCCGCGAATTCGATGGTGCGTGCACCGCCCTATTCGCGGGTAAACCCGCTCCCACAGGTTCGGCGTAGCCATTACGAATCCAGATAGGTTTATACCGTGCACTCCACCGACGTGATCATCCTCGGCGCCGGCGCCGCCGGCCTGATGTGCGCCCAGCTCAGCGCCCGCCGTGGCCGCCGGGTACTGCTGCTCGACCACGCCAACAAGCCAGGCAAGAAGATCCTCATGTCCGGCGGCGGGCGCTGCAACTTCACCAACATGTACACCGAGCCAGCCAACTTCCTGTCGCAGAATGCGCACTTCTGCAAGTCGGCCCTGGCCCGCTACACCCAGTGGGACTTCATCGAGCTGGTGTGCAAACACGGCGTGGCGTACCACGAGAAGAAACTTGGCCAGCTGTTCTGCGACAACAAGGCCAGCGACATCCTCGACATGCTGCTGGCCGAATGCGATGAGGCCGGCGCCGAGATCCGCATGCATACCAGCATCGAACAGATCGAGAAGACCGAAGACGGCTACCTGCTGCAGACCAGCGGCGGCCAGTTCGCCTGCCAGTCGCTGGTGATCGCCACTGGCGGGCTGTCGATTCCGACCCTGGGCGCCACAGGCTTCGGCTACCAAGTGGCGCGCCAGTTTGGCCACGCGCTGCTGCCGACCCGCGCCGGCCTGGTGCCGTTCACCATCACCGAGCCCCAACTCAAGGCACTGTGCACCGAGTTGTCCGGCACCTCGCTGGATTGCACCGCCAGCTGCAATGGCACCAGCTTCCGCGAGAACCTGCTGTTCACCCACCGCGGCCTGAGCGGCCCGGCAATCCTGCAGATCTCGTCGTTCTGGGAAGCCGGCGACACGGTCGAGATCAACCTGCTGCCCGACCGCGATGCGCTGACCTGGCTGCAACAGATGCAGGCCGAACGCGCCAACGCCGAACTGAAGACCGTGCTGGGCGAAGTGTTCACCCGCAAGCTGGCCAACCTGCTGGCCGAGCAGTGGTTCGAGTCCAAGCCGATGAAGCAGTACACCCCTGCGGAGCTGGCGCAAATTGCCGAAAAGCTGGCGAACTGGCAAGTGGTGCCGGCCGGCACCGAAGGCTATCGCACCGCCGAAGTGACCTTGGGCGGCGTCGATACCCGCGAAGTGTCGTCCAAGACCATGGAGTCGCTGAAAAGCCCTGGGCTGTACTTCATCGGCGAAGTGCTGGACGTCACCGGCCACCTGGGCGGTTTCAACTTCCAGTGGGCCTGGGCATCGGCCAACGCCGCAGCGCAGTTCGTGTAGAGTAGAATCCATTCAGCAGCACGGAACGCTTCTTGCTGGCCCGTGCTGCACTGCATTCTTCGCTCACTGCCTAGCAGGCCATCATGTCATCGAGCTCGTTCCGTCAGTCACTGCGTCGCCTGTGGGGCCAAGACAAGTTCAGCTATAGCATCCGGGTCACCATCGCCCTCACCGGCAGCCTGGCCCTGTGCTGGTACCAGAACGAGATGGCCCTGCTGATTCCGCTGTTCCTCGGCATCATCGCCAGCGCCCTGGCCGAAACCGACGACAGCTGGCAAGGCCGCCTTAGCGCCTTGGCCGTTACCCTGGTGTGTTTCGCCATCGCTGCGCTGGCGGTCGAACTACTGTTCCCCTACCCCTGGGTCTTTGCCATCGCCCTGGCCCTGGCGGCGTTTGGCCTGACCATGCTTGGCGCCTTGGGCGAGCGCTATGGTGCGATTGCCTCGGCGACACTGATCACGGCGGTTTACACCATGATCGGTGTGGACCAGCGCGGCGGCCAAGTGACGGACTTCTGGCACGAGCCGCTGCTGCTGGTGGCGGGTGCGGCCTGGTACGGGCTGCTTTCAGTACTTTGGCAGGCGCTGTTTTCCAACCAGCCGGTGCAGCAGAGCCTGGCCAAGCTGTTCTACGAACTGGGCAGCTACCTCAAGCTGAAGGCCAGCCTGTTCGAACCGATCCGCACCCTCGACGTCGAGGCCCGGCGCCTGGAGCTGGCCCAACAGAATGGCAAGGTGGTGGCCGCGCTGAACGCAGCCAAGGAAATCATCCTGCACCGGGTGGGCAACAGCCAACCGAACTCGAAGGTCAGCCGTTACCTCAAGCTGTACTTCCTGGCCCAGGACATTCACGAACGGGTCAGTGCCTCGCACTACCCCTACAACGCACTGACCGAGGCGTTTTTCCACAGTGACGTGATGTTCCGCTGCCAGCGCCTGCTGCGTAAGCAGGGTTCATCCTGCCAGGAGCTGGCCCGCTCGATCCGCCTGCGCCAGCCATTCGTGCTGGCAAGCGGTTATCCCGAAGCCCTCGAGGACCTCAACGCTTCACTTGAGCACCTGCGTATCCAGAGCAACCCGGCCTGGCGTGGCCTGTTGCGCTCGCTGCGGGCGCTGGCCGCCAACCTGGCAACGCTGGACCGCCAGCTCAGTGCCGCCAGCAACCCTGACAGCCTGGCCGACGCCAGCGACAGCAGCCTGCTCGACCGCTCGCCACGCTCGCTGAAGGATGTGTGGACGCGCCTGCGCACCCAGCTCACACCGACCTCGTTGCTGTTCCGCCACGCCTTGCGCCTGCCGCTGGCGCTGTCGATCGGCTACGGCATGGTGCACCTGATTCACCCGACCCAGGGCTACTGGATCATCCTCACCACGCTGTTCGTGTGCCAGCCCAACTACGGTGCAACCCGGCGCAAGCTGGTGCAGCGCATCTTCGGTACCGCTGTCGGCCTGACGGTGGGCTGGGCCTTGTTCGACCTGTTCCCCAACCCGGTCATCCAGTCGCTGTTCGCCGTGGTCGCCGGGGTGGTGTTCTTCGTCAACCGCACCACCCGCTACACCTTGGCCACGGCCGCGATCACCTTGATGGTGCTGTTCTGCTTCAACCAGATCGGCGATGGCTACGGCCTGTTCCTGCCACGCCTGTTCGATACCCTGGTGGGCAGCCTGATCGCCATCCTTGCGGTGTTCCTGTTCTTGCCTGACTGGCAAGGGCGGCGGTTGAACAAGGCGCTGGCCAGTACCCTGGCCTGCGCCAGCGTGTACCTGCGCCAGATCATGCAGCAATATGCCCATGGCAAGCGTGACGACCTGGCTTACCGCCTGGCCCGGCGCAATGCTCACAACGCCGACGCGGCACTGTCCACCACCTTGGCCAACATGCTGATGGAGCCGGGACATTTCCGTAAGGAGGCCGACGTTGGCTTCCGCTTCCTGGTGCTGTCGCACACCTTGCTCAGCTACCTCTCGGGGCTGGGCGCGCACCGCGACACGGCGTTGCCGGCGCAGGTGCAGGAGCAGTTGATCGAAGGTGCCGGGCAAAGCCTGGCCAGCAGCCTGGACGAGATCGCCAACGGCTTGGCGGCGCGGCTGCCGATCGCGATTCACAGTGATGCCGAAGAAGCACTGGCCAATGCCCTGGAGCAAATGCCGGAAGAACTGGATGAGCATCAGCGGCTGGTGCAGACGCAGTTGGCATTGATCTGCCGGCAGTTGGGGCCATTGAGGACCTTGGCGGCGCACCTGATCAAGGAAGATGCGCCGGCCTGATTTTGCTCGATAAGCCGGTGCGGGCCTCAGAAGTCAAAAGCCATGTTGGCGCAGCAGCCGGGCATAGCTGCCATCGGCCTTCATCGCCGCAATCGCCTGCTCGAAACGCTCGACGATTCGCTGATGCTCCGGGTGCTTCAGGCTGACCAGGATGTGCAGGGTGTTTTCCCCCAACGGCGGCTCCACCAGCATCACCCCATCACGCACGTCCTGCGGCTCGCGCTGCAGGTTGTAACGCGCCACGTACTCGTCCTCAACCGCCAGGTTCACCCGCCCTGCCGCCAGCATGCGCACTGCGGAAGAGAAGTTGCGCACCGGCACCTTGTGCAGGCGAGTATCGCCGTCGAATTCTGGTGAGTAGGCGTAATCACGCACCACGGCGATGCTGTAGGGGTACAAGTCAGACTGGTGCTTGTAGTGGAACGCTTCGCCCTTGCGCTGCAGCAGGCGAATGCGGTTACTCAGATAGGCTTTGGAAAATTGCCCGATGTTGGCGCGTGAGTCGTTGTACCAGGCATTGATCAGCACGTCGTAGCGCCCTTCACCAACCCCCAGCAACGCCCGCGCCCACGGCACTTCTTCATAGCCGCTGGCGTAGCCGGCACGGGCCAATGCCGTGGTGACGATGCTGGTCGCCAGGCCGCCACCCGCCATGTTGGCATCGGTGAACGGTGGCCAGTTGTCGGCCACCAGGCGTAGCCTGTCGTGACCCGAGGCGGGTGTTGCCAGCATCATTGCCAGTAATCCCAGAACACAAAGCAGTGGCCGCATGCTCACGTCCTTTCGCAATGGGGGGCGCACACTGCCGATGAGATTACACAAAGCCGTTGCCGAGGGCAGCGGCCAATAGTGTCATTTAGCCTCTATTTTGGCCGAAGCACAGATGACGTGCGATGATCGACAGCCCATTCAAGGAGTTCGCCAATGTCCATCGACTGGCTCTGCAAGCACCACACCGACCTCGGCAAGGACCAGCTCTATGCCATTTTGCAATTGCGCACCGAAGTGTTCGTGGTCGAGCAGCGTTGCGCGTACCAGGAAGTCGATGGCCAGGACCTGAGCGGCGATACCTTGCACCTGATGGCCTGGCAGGAAGACAAGCTAGTGGCCTACCTGCGGCTGCTCGACCCGCAGTCACAGGGCGGGGACGTGGTGATCGGGCGCGTGGTGACTGCACCCGAGGCACGTGGGCAAAAGCTGGGGCACCCGTTGCTGCTCAAAGGCCTGGAAGCGGCAGAACATTGCTGGCCGGGAGTACCGGTATACCTGTCAGCGCAGGCTCATTTGCAGGGGTTTTATGCCCGCCATGGGTTTGAGGTGGTGGGCGAGGAATACCTGGAAGACGACATTCCGCATATCGGCATGCGCAAGGGTTGAGCTAACCGTGTGGGAGCGGCCCCCTTTCGCGACACAAGGCCGCTCCCACAGGGCACTGCAGCCGCCCGCTTGATCAGGGGTAACCCAGCACTTCGCGGATCTGCCGCAGGTGCCGGATGATCCACTGCTTGTCGATCGCCCCCCACTCATGGATGCGGTAATGCCCGGCGTGGTTGCGTGCGCCTTCCAGCTGCTCGAACTCGCAGACGATGTCCAGGTCGGCCAGGGCGGCGATGGTGTCCTGGGCTGTGCGCCGGGGCATGCCGGTGGCCTCCATCAGGGCGGGCACGCTGGTCGCGGTCTGGCTGTCGATCAGCCAGGCCACGTATAGGCGCCGGTAGAAGCTGCTCTTGGTCTTGCTCACTTCCATGCTGCATGTTCCTTAGAGGTTGCCCGGCAGCTCCCGGTAGGTCAGGTAGACGCGCAGGTCGAATTCCAGTTGGTGATAGTCCGGCTCCATGTGCTGACAGAGCTGGTAGAACGCCTTGTTGTGATCGCGCTCGCGCAGGTGCGCCAGCTCGTGCACCACGATCATGCGCAAGAACTGTGGCGCGGCCTCCTTGAACAAGGAAGCAATGCGGATTTCCTTCTTCGCCTTGAGCTTGCCGCCCTGCACCCGGGACACTGCCGTGTTCAGGCCCAGGGCACGGTGGGTCAGGTCGAGGCGGCTGTCGAACAGCACCTTGTCCAGGCCCGGCGCGCTGCGCAGGTACTGCTGGCGCAGATCCTGGGCATAGCCGTACAGCGCCTTGTCGCTTTGCACGTCATGGCGGTCGGGATAGCGGCGCTGCAGGTACTCACCCAGGCGGTCACTGTCGATCATCTGCCGCACCTGCTGCTGCAGGTGCGGCGGGTAGGCTTGCAAGTAACGTAATACGGTCATGGCGCTGTAGTCGGCGTAACGAATGCCGATTCTAGCCAATCATGGCCCTGGCCAGGAGAAAATCGCCGGGAAGCCGCTGGCGTCCGCGGCAGTCATCGGATAAGCCACCAGGAAACCCTGAACGTATTCACAACCATTGGCTTTGAGCCAGGCCGCCTGTGCCGGGGTTTCCACACCCTCGGCGATCACCGTGATGCTGTAGTCGGCACACAGCCCGATAACGCTGCGCGCCAGGGCGGCATCCACTGCCGAGTCGGGCAAGCGCGCTACCAGGTGACGGTCGAGTTTCAAGGTGTCGATCGGCAAGTCACGCAGCATGCGCAGCGAACAGTCGCCCGCACCAAAGTCATCCAGGGCCACCCGCACGCCAAGCTCGCGCAAGCGGTGTATCTGTTTGACGGCCGCATCGATGTTGTACATCAGCGAGGTTTCCGCCACCTCCACCTCCAGCTGCGCCGGGACAAGCTGGTAAAGCTGGATGACCCGCTGCAGCTCTTCGACCAGGCCTGGCATCACGAACTGCGCGCGGCTCAGGCTGATGCCAAGCACAAGGTCTGCCGGAAAGCGTTCGTACCAGGCCTGCCGCTGGGCCGCGCCCTGGCGGTAGATCCAGCTGGCCAGGCGGTTGATCAACCGCGCCTCCTCCAGCAACGGGATGAACAGCCCCGGCGGCACATCGCCAACACTGGGGTGCTGCCAGCGCAGCAAGGCTTCGAACCCTCGCAGACGGCCATCGTTGAAGGAGACCTGCGGCTGGTACACCAAGGTGAAGTCTTGCTGCTCGATGGCCGTGCGCACACCGTCCTCAAGCATCAACCGCGAGCGCGCCCTGCCATTGAGTTCCTGATCGTAGAAGCGATATTGCTGGCGGCCGGCCCGCTTGGCCGCGTACATCGCGGCATCGGCTGCGCGTAGCAGGCCTTCTACATTGGCGCCGCAGTCCGGGTAGGTGGCGATGCCGATGCTCACCCCAAGGCATACGTCGAGCCCGTCTACCTCATGGCTGATGGAAACACGCTCGAGCAGCCGTTCGGCATAACGCCCGGCCTGCTCCGGGTAAGGCAAGCTGTCGAACAGTGCGGTGAACTCATCCCCGCCCATGCGCGCCAGCAAAGCCTCACTGCCCAGGCAGTCCTTGAGCTGCTCGGCCACCCAGCGCAACACCCGGTCGCCCGCATCATGACCAAGCGAGTCGTTGATACGCTTGAAGCCGTCCAGGTCCATGTACATCAACGCCTGCGCCTTGTCCGAGCGCTCGTTGCGCAATAGCGCACCTTCGGCGGCCTGATAGAAACCGCGACGGTTGAGCAGACCGGTGAGCGGGTCGGTAATGGCCTGGTACTCCAGTTGCTGGTGCAGGTTGCGCACCACCGACATGTCCAGCACGGTCACCACCATGGCCTGCTGGTCGACGGGCAACGGTGCGCAGGACAGCGCCACCGGCACCAGTTCGCCCCCCTGTGTGCGTAGTTGGGCATCGTGTACACGGAAAATCTGGCGCCCCAGATAGGCCTGGTAGAAGTCCGATTCGCGCCACAGGCTGGCACTGGCCAGTTGCATCAGGTCGAGCAGGTGGGCGCCCTGCAGCTGCTGCACCGGGGACGACAGCAAGCGCGAGATGGCCGGGTTGGCAAAACTGATGGTGCCTTCGGCATCTACCACCAGGATGCCTTCGGCGGCATTTTCCAGGATCGACGCGTTGAAGGCCCTGGCCGCTTCCAGCTCACGGCTCAGCCGCTGCAGCATGCGACGGTTGCGCTGCTGGTCGAGCAGCGCCTGAACCTTGGGTTTGAGAATCTGCGGGTCGAACGGTTTGAACATGTAGTCCACGGCGCCGCTGGCGTAGCCTTTGAGCACGGCCGCTTCGGACTGTTCGTTGGCGGTGAGGAAAATGATCGGGGTCAGCCGGGTGCGTTGGCTGCCGCGCATCAGCCGGGCAACCTCAAAACCGTCCATTTCCGGCATCTGTACATCCAGCAGCACCAGGTCGACTTCGTGTTCAAGCAACGCACTCAAGGCTTCCATCCCCGAGCTTGCCGTCAACACTTGCCAATCCTGCCGGGCCAGCAAGGCCCGCATGCTGATCAGGTTCTCGGGGTAGTCGTCTACTACCAGAAGAACCGAGCTGCCATCCAGTGGCTGTGGTTGAGGGTGAGCGCCATCCATGCTGCTTCTCTGTTATGTGACCGACTTCAAAATACGGTTGGATCCATCAATACTCTAGACCCGAGGCTGTAACGCGCAATGCAATCAGAACGCTATCAGTGGCTCAACTGTACGGTAGCCGACTAACGGTCGGTCTGCCGAAATTATGCGCAGGCTTTCTTTGCCCATAAAAAAACCCGCATCGCTGCGGGTTTTTCAGGGCTGCCTGTCGATCAGTTGACCTTGGCGGCCAGCTCACCTTTCAGGTAACGCTGATACATGCCTTCCAGGGAGATCGGCTTGATCTTCGAGGCATTGCCAGCGGTGCCGAAGGCTTCGTAACGGGCGATGCACACGTCACGCATGGCCTTGACGGTTTCACCGAAGAACTTGCGCGGGTCAAACTCGCTCGGGTTGGTCGCCATCAGGCGGCGCATGGCACCGGTAGAGGCCAGACGCAGGTCGGTATCGATGTTGACCTTGCGCACGCCGTACTTGATACCTTCGACGATCTCTTCGACCGGTACACCGTAGGTTTCCTTGATGTCGCCGCCGTACTGGTTGATGATCGCCAGCCACTCTTGCGGTACCGAGGACGAACCGTGCATCACCAGGTGGGTGTTGGGGATGCGCTTGTGAATTTCCTTGATGCGGTCGATGGCCAGCACGTCACCGGTAGGTGGCTTGGTGAACTTGTAGGCACCGTGGCTGGTACCGATGGCAATCGCCAGGGCGTCGACCTGGGTCTTCTTGACGAAGTCGGCGGCCTCTTCCGGGTCGGTCAGCATCTGGCTGTGGTCCAGCACGCCTTCGGCGCCGATACCGTCTTCTTCACCGGCCATGCCGGTTTCCAGCGAACCCAGGCAGCCCAGCTCGCCTTCTACCGAAACGCCGCAGGCGTGCGCCATGGCAACGGTCTGCTGGGTAACGCGGACGTTGTACTCGTAGTCGGTCGGGGTCTTGCCGTCTTCACCCAGCGAGCCGTCCATCATGACCGAGCTGAAGCCCAGCTGGATCGAACGTTGGCAGACGTCAGGGCTGGTGCCGTGGTCCTGGTGCATGCACACCGGGATATGCGGGAACTCTTCGATGGCAGCCAGGATCAGGTGGCGCAGGAACGGGGCGCCGGCGTATTTGCGGGCACCGGCCGAAGCCTGGACGATCACGGGGGAATCGGTCTTGTCGGCCGCTTCCATGATGGCGCGCATCTGCTCGAGGTTGTTGACGTTGAAAGCTGGTACGCCGTAACCGAACTCGGCGGCGTGGTCCAGCATCTGGCGCATGCTAATGAGTGCCATTGTGTATCTCTCTCCCGACAAGCGTCGTTTGTTTCGTGCAAGCCTGCCGCAGGGGCGGTTGCTGTTCAAGTAGTGTGGGCCACCCTCGCGGCCCGGCCAGTCACGGTGCCTTGCAGCCCCGCCCAATCAGATCGTTGGTTGCCACCCAGTACACCAGGCCTTCTTCGCCCTTGGTGTGGAAGGCCAGCATGCCATCGCTGTACAGCGCACCCGAAGCACCCGGCTCGGACTTGAGCCGGTAGACCTGGTCACCGCCGCCAAGGCGCACGTCGACCTGGTCGCGTTGTGCATCGGCGAAGCGCCACAGCACTTCGGCCTGGGTGTCGCAGACCCAACGGGTCCAGTTGTCTGCCGGGGCGGGTTGCGCCGGCTGCAGCAGTGAGCATCCTGCCAGTGTCGCCAGGGCCGTCACGGCCAAAAGCGCTTTCATTGCATATCCTCTAGCTGACCACACAGCGGCCGCTTGGTTGCCTGAGCCGACGAAACGCCGGGTTCAAGGGCAGCCTGGCGCCTTGCGCTGGTGGTCTTCGTCGTACTTTTCCAGGCCTTCCGGGCCCACGCGCTTGCTGATGACCGGCACGGTTTCGGCCTGCCACTCGGACTGGTAGCACCCGCCCTTGGGCGGGTGCGCCGGGTCGCCATCGGAGGCCGGGCTACCCGAGCAGGCGCTCAGCAGGCCAGCCAGCATCATCACAGGCAACTGCTTGACCATCAGGCCACTCCCTTTGCCAAGCGCCGACGTCATCAGGCCTTGGCCCGCTCTTCCAGGATTGCCACCGCTGGCAGAACCTTGCCTTCGACGAATTCGAGGAAGGCACCACCCCCGGTAGAAATGTAGGAGATTTCCTTGCTGACGCCATATTTGTCGATGGCTGCCAGGGTGTCACCGCCACCGGCGATGGAGAACGCGGCGCTGTCGGCAATGGCTTTGGCCAGCACCTTGGTGCCGTTGCCGAACTGGTCGAACTCGAACACGCCGACCGGGCCGTTCCACAGGATGGTCTTCGACGACTTCAGCAGTTCGGCGAAGTTGGCTGCGGTTTGCGGGCCGATGTCCAGGATCATGTCGTCGGCGGCAACGTCGGCGATGGCCTTGACGGTGGCTTCGGCGGTTTCAGCGAATTCCTTGGCGACCACCACGTCGACTGGCAGCGGTACGCTGACCTTGGCAGCGATGGCTTTTGCAGTATCGACCAGGTCCGGCTCGTACAGCGACTTGCCCACCGGATGCCCAGCAGCGGCCAGGAAGGTGTTGGCAATACCGCCGCCGACGATCAGCTGGTCGCAGACGCTGCTCAGGCTGTTCAGCACGTCCAGCTTGGTGGAAACCTTGGAGCCGGCAACGATGGCCGCCATCGGTTTGGCCGGGGCCTTCAGGGCCTTGCCCAGGGCATCCAGCTCGGCCGCCAGCAGCGGGCCAGCAGCAGCGACTTTGGCGAACTTGGCTACGCCATGGGTCGAACCTTCGGCGCGGTGCGCGGTGCCGAAAGCGTCCATGACGAACACATCGCACAGGGCGGCGTATTTCTGCGCCAGCTCGTCGGCGTTCTTTTTCTCGCCCTTGTTGAAGCGCACGTTCTCGAACAGCACCAGCTCACCGGCCTGTACCGAGACACCGTCCAGGTAGTCGGCAACCAGCGGCACATCACGGCCCAGGGCCTTGCTCAGGTGGTCGGCAACCGGCTTGAGGCTGTTCTCGGCAGAGAATTCGCCTTCAGTCGGGCGGCCCAGGTGCGAGCAGACCATTACCGCCGCGCCCTTCTCCAGGGCCAGCTTGATGGTCGGCAGCGCTGCCAGGATACGCGCGTCGCTGGCTACCACACCGTCCTTCACAGGCACGTTGAGGTCTTCGCGGATCAGTACGCGCTTACCTTGCAGGTCGAGGTCGGTCATCTTCAACACGGTCATGAATGCAGTCCTTCAGGGCTGTTTGTTGCGGGTTGGGTGGACGACGTGCAGAAAGTGTTCTGCAACGTCGAGCATACGGTTGGCAAAACCCCATTCGTTGTCGAACCAGGCCAGCAGGTTCACCAGGCGAGGGCCGGAAACACGAGTCTGGCTGGCATCGACGATCGCCGAATGCGGGTCATGGTTGAAATCACAGCTGGCGTGCGGCAGCTCGGTGTAGGCCAGCAGGCCTTTCAGCGGGCCTTCCAGCGCGGCCTCGCGCAGCACCCGGTTGACCTCGGCCGCGCTGGTGTCGCGGGCGGTCTGCAGGGTGATGTCCAGGCACGAGACGTTGACGGTCGGTACCCGTACCGCTTTGGCCTGGATTCGCCCGGCAAGTTCCGGGAGCAGGCGTTCGATGCCACGCGCCAGACCAGTGGACACCGGGATCACCGACTGGAAGGCCGAGCGCGTGCGGCGCAGGTCTTCGTGGTGGTAGGCGTCGATCACCGGCTGGTCGTTCATGGCCGAGTGGATGGTGGTGATCTGCACATATTCGATGCCGAACGCCTGGTCCAGCACCCGCAGCAGTGGCACGCCGCAGTTGGTGGTGCACGAGGCGTTGGACACCAGGCGCTCGCTGCCGGTCAGGCAGGCCTGGTTGATGCCATAGACCACCGTGGCGTCAACGTCGGCCTCGCTGGCCATCGGCTGCGAGAACAGCACCCGGGGCGCACCGGCATCGAGGAAGCGCTGGCCATCGGCACGGGTGTTGTAGGCACCGGAGCACTCCAGCACCAGGTCGATGCCCAGCGCGGCCCAGTCGATGCCTTCGGGGGTGGCACTGCGCATCACCTTCACGCAGTCGCCATTGATATGCAGACAGTCGCCGTCGACCTTCACCTCGCCGGGGAAACGCCCGTGGGTGGAGTCGAAGCGGGTCAGGTATTCCAAGCTGGCCTGGTCGGCCAGGTCGTTCAGCGCGACGATCTCGAAACCGGCCTTTGCCCCCCGCTCGAACAGCGCGCGCAGGACACAGCGGCCGATGCGGCCATAACCGTTGAGTGCAACTTTGTAGGGACGCAGGTGGGGCATTCGTTGGCTCGCTAACGCATGATGGCTTTTGGGGCCGCGTTGCGGCCCATCGCGACACAAGGCCGCTCCTACAGGTACCGCGGCAACATCGGGGTTGCGCGGTACCTGTAGGAGCGGCCTTGCGTCGCGATGGAGGGCGAAGCCCTCCCCTTGCACGACCTGGAGGGCGTCACTGCCCTCCATTGTTACATCAGTCTTCCAGCAGCTCTTCGGCAGTACCCAGGATGTTCTCCAGGGTGAAACCAAACTCTTCGAACAGTGCCGAAGCTGGCGCCGACTCACCGTAGGTGGTCATGCCAATGATACGACCTTCCAGGCCGACGTACTTGTACCAGAAGTCGGCGTGGGCGGCTTCGATGGCGATGCGCGCACCCACTTCAAGCGGCAGCACGGACTGCTTGTAGGCTGCGTCCTGGGCGTCGAACACGCTGGTGCTCGGCATCGACACGACCCGCACCTTGCGGCCTTGCTCGGTCAGCTTGTCGAAGGCCTGAACGGCCAGGCCCACTTCGGAACCGGTAGCGATCAGGATCAGCTCAGGCTCGCCAGCGCAGTCCTTGAGCACGTAACCGCCACGGGCGATGTCGGCGATCTGTGCATCGCTGCGTACCTGGTGCTGCAGGTTCTGGCGCGAGAAGATCAGCGCCGAAGGGCCGTCCTTGCGCTCCAGGGCGTGTTTCCAGGACACGGCGGATTCCACCGCGTCGGCCGGGCGCCAGGTGTCCAGGTTCGGCGTGCTGCGCAGGCTGGCCAGCTGCTCGATCGGCTGGTGAGTCGGGCCGTCTTCGCCCAGACCAATGGAGTCATGGGTGTAGACGTGGATCACACGCTGCTTCATCAGTGCAGACATGCGCACGGCGTTGCGGGCGTATTCCATGAACATCAGGAAGGTCGCGCCGTAAGGCACCAGGCCACCGTGCAGGGCAACGCCGTTCATGATGGCGGTCATGCCGAACTCGCGCACGCCGTAGTACATGTAGTTGCCATTGGCATCTTCATGGCTGACGCCCTTGCAACCTTTCCACAGGGTCAGGTTGGAACCGGCCAGGTCGGCCGAGCCGCCCAGCAATTCCGGCAGCAGCGGGCCGAAGGCGTTCAGGGTGTTCTGGCTGGCCTTGCGGCTGGCAATGGTCTCGCCCTTGGCCGCGACTTCAGCAATATAGGCAGCGGCTTTTTCCGCGAAGTCGGCCGGCAGCTCACCGCTCAGGCGGCGCTTGAGCTCGCTGGCCAGTTCTGGGAAGGCGGCGGCGTAGGCGTCGAAACGCGTGTTCCATTCGGCTTCGGCCTTGGCACCGGCTTGCTTGGCATCCCACTCGGCGTAGATGTCGGCAGGGACTTCGAACGGACCGTGGTTCCAGTTCAGTTCCTTGCGGGCCAGGGCGATTTCGTCGTTGCCCAGCGGAGCGCCGTGGCAGTCTTCCTTGCCCTGCTTGTTCGGCGAGCCGAAACCGATGATGGTTTTGCAGCAGATCAGGGTCGGACGATCGCTCTTGCGGGCGGTCTCGATGGCGGTACGGATCTCGTCGGCGTCATGGCCATTGACGTTGCGGATCACCAGCCAGTTGTAGGACTCGAAACGCTTCGGCGTGTCGTCGGTGAACCAGCCTTCCACTTCACCGTCGATGGAGATGCCGTTGTCGTCATAGAAGGCAACCAGCTTGTTCAGGCCCAGGGTGCCGGCCAGCGAGGCGACTTCGTGGGAGATGCCTTCCATCATGCAACCGTCGCCCAGGAACACATAGGTGTTGTGGTCGACGATGTTGTGGCCTTCACGGTTGAACTGGGCGCCCAGTACTTTCTCGGCCAGGGCAAAGCCCACGGCGTTGGCCAGGCCTTGGCCCAGCGGGCCGGTGGTGGTTTCCACACCCGGGGTGTAGCCGAATTCCGGGTGGCCCGGAGTACGGCTGTGCAGCTGGCGGAACGACTTGAGGTCATCGATGGTGACGTCGTAGCCGGTCAGGTGCAGCAGCGAGTAGATCAGCATCGAGCCATGGCCGTTGGACAGCACGAAGCGGTCACGGTCGGCGAAGTTCGGGTTGCTCGGGTTGTGCTTCAGATAGTCGC